>JACRAA010000239.1 GCA_016213595.1 Actinomycetota bacterium
GCGGACGGGTCCCACAGTGCCGGGTCGATGACGAACGCCACTGTCACGGGTCCGGCGTCCGCGGCACGGGCGAGGGTGGGGAGGTCGGAGCGCCGCAGGTCGCGCCGCAGCCACACGACATCGCCCATCCGGCGATGATAGGGCTCGTTCACGTCCGCCCCCTGCGTCCTCCGTACGGCCCAGGTCTCCTAGGCTGTCCCACGCGGTCCCTACACACACACCGGAGGTCATCCATGGTCGCGAAGGTCGCGCTCCTCACTGCGGGCGGCTATGCCCCATGTCTGTCCAGCGCCATCGGCGGTCTCATCGAGCGCTACAGCGAGCTCGCCCCCGAGGTCGAGATCATCGCCTACAAGCACGGCTACCAGGGGCTGCTCAAGGGCGACTCCATCACGGTCACGCCGGAGGTGCGCAAGAACGCGGCACTGCTCCACAGGTTCGGCGGCTCGCCCATCGGCAACTCACGGGTGAAGCTCACCAACGCGGCCGACCTCGTGAAGCGTGGCCTGGTCAAGCAGGGCGACAACCCGCTCAAGGTGGCCGCCGACCGTCTCGTCGCCGACGGCGTCGACGTCCTGCACACCATCGGTGGCGACGACACGAACACGACGGCGGCGGACCTCGCCGCCTTCCTCGCGGAGAACGACTACGGCCTCACCGTCGTCGGGCTGCCCAAGACGATCGACAACGACATCATCCCGATCCGTCAGTCCCTCGGGGCCGACACGGCCGCCGAGATGGGCGCGCGGTTCGCGAAGAACATCGTCGCCGAGCACAACTCCGGCTCCCGGATGCTCATCGTTCACGAGGTCATGGGACGTCACTGCGGCTGGCTGACGGCCGCTACCGCGAAGAAGTACCGCGAGTGGCTCACGACACAGGAGTGGCTCCCCGAGATCGGCCTGTCGCAGATCGCATGGGACGTCCACGCCGTGTTCGTCCCCGAGGCCGTCATCGACATCGACGCCGAGGCCGAGCGCCTCCGGACCGTCATGGACGAGGTCGGGAACGTCACGATCTTCCTGTCCGAGGGGGCGGGCATCGACTCGATCGTCGCCCAGCTCGAGGCCAGCGGCAAGGAGGTCGCCCGCGACGCGTTCGGCCACGTGAGAATCGACGAGATCAACCCCGGAGCCTGGTTCGCCGAGCAGTTCGCTGAGAAGCTGGGTGCCGAGAAGGTCATGGTGCAGAAGAGCGGCTACTACTCGCGCTCCGCTGCCGCCAACCAGTACGACCTCGACCTGATCAAGCAGTGCACCGACCTCGCGGTCGACTGCGCACTGCGCGGCGAGCCCGGCGTGATCGGGCACGACGAGGAGGACGGCGACACCCTCAAGGCGATCGCCTTCGACCGGATCAAGGGCGGCAAGCCGTTCGACATCACGCAGTCCTGGTTCACCGAGCTGCTGGCGAGCATCGGCCAGCCGGCCCGGGCGGCCGCTCAGGCCCACTGACGCCCCCCTCGTCGACGAGAGGCCACGACACGCGCGGTCGCTGCGGCGTGGCGGCGCACGAACTGGCCTCTCGAGCGGGCGGCTACCGCCGCCGGCGGCGCCTGTGGGCGACGGCACCTGCCAACCGCCCGAGTACGGCGCCAAGGCCCATCCCCGCTGCTCCTCCCAGCGCGTACCCGGCCACGATCCCGGCCGTCACGCCGCGCCGGGCGACCTTCTGCGGCACGTACAGGGCACCCTGGAACTCCGGATGCTCGGCCAACGGCACCATCGTCGGCCTGGCCTCGCGGGGACGTACGGGAGCGGGCTCCTCCACGGAGGTCGTCGCGGTCCAGGCGGCTCCGAGCATGACGAGGGTCGCGAAGATGTTGAGCGACAGCATGAGAACGATGACAGGCCCGAAGATGGCCGCCGCCTTGTTCTGCAGGAAGATCCCGTTGAGGATGCCGGCGAAGTACTGCAGCGCGGCCAGCCCGAACGAGCCGAGCAGCGCACCGCGGGCGACCCAGCGCAGCGACACCTTCTCGCTGGGCAGCGCCCAGTACAGGTAGACGAACAGCGCCCAGCCCGAGAGCAGCGAGATGACGAGAGCGGCGAGTACGGTCATGGCCGCTGCGAACGGGGAGCCGCGCAGCCCGAACCAGCCCAGGACCAGGGACTGGGCCGCTGTGGCCGAGAGTGACACCGCGATCGTCACGCCCCCGAGGATGATGAGCCCCAGCAGGATGACGAGGTTCTTCCCCAGCATGGCCAGCCAGCCGCCGATCCCTGCGGCCCCCCGCGGAGTGATGCCGTCCGGGTGCCACATCGCGTTGATGGCCTGGCGAAGGTTGCCCACCCATCCCGTACCGGCGTAGGCGGCCGACAGCAGCGCGACGATCCCCACGCCGCGCCAGTTCTTCAGCGTGTCGACCAGGTTCGTCGCGATCTCGTGCGCGCTGCCCGCACTCTCGATCCGCTTCTCGATCCCCGTCACGAGCACCTGTGCGAGGTCGGGCCGCAGCACCTCGATCGTGAGGCCGAGGATCGCGAAGGCGAGCATGAGGATCGGGATCAGGGCGAGCACGGAGAAGTACGTGATCGCCGCCGAGAACTGGTTCCCGAACCGCGAGTTGAACCTCTCGATCGCCCGCATCAGGTGCGCCACCCAGCGCCAGGCCATCACGCGCTTCACCAGGTCGCCCATGTCCGTCCTTCCGCAGCTCCAGCCCAGCCCACCTTGCCACAGACAAGGAACCGGCTGGTACGGCTCGGCCAGGAGGCGCACAGGCCGTCGGTACGGCCGCGCCTCACGGGATCAGGAGCCTCAGGACTCGTACGCCTCCGGAGGGGGACACTCGCACATGAGGTTGCGGTCGCCGTACACGCCGTCGATGCGCCCGACGGCCGGCCAGTACTTGTCCTTGACCGGACGCGCAGCGAGCGGGCCGTGCGGCGTGCCGCCGGGGAAGGCCGCGAGCTGCCGTGAGTAGGGGTGGTCCCACTCGTCGGCGACGACGCGGGCCAGCGGGTGCGGAGCGTTGTGGAGTGGGTTGTCGTCGATCGGCCACTCCCCCGCCAGCACGCGCTCCGCCTCGCCGGCGATGGCGATCATGGCGTCACAGAACCGGTCGAGCTCCTCCTTCGACTCCGACTCCGTGGGCTCGACCATGAGCGTGCCAGCGACGGGGAAGCTCATCGTCGGCGCGTGGAAGCCGTAGTCGACCAGCCGCTTCGCCACGTCGTCGACCGTGACACCGGTGCGCTTCGTCAGCGCGCGCAGGTCGAGGATGCACTCGTGCGCGACGAGGCCGGACTCCCCCGCGTACAGCACGGGGTAGGTGTCGGAGAGCCTCTTCGCCACGTAGTTGGCGGCGATGAGCGCGGCCTCGGTCGCCGCCCTGAGGCCAGCGGGCCCCATGAGAGCGATGTAGGCGTACGTGATCGGCAGGACCCCGGCGGAGCCCTGAGGTGCCGAGGCCACGGCATGCGTCGTGCCCTCCCCGAGCGGGTCCCCCGGGAGGAACTGCGCGAGGTGCTCCCGGACGGCGACCGGGCCGACCCCGGGACCGCCACCGCCATGCGGGATGGCGAACGTCTTGTGCAGGTTCAGGTGGCTGACGTCGGCGCCGAAGGCGCCCGGACGGGCGAGGCCGACGAGAGCGTTGAGGTTGGCGCCGTCCACGTACACCTGCCCACCCGCCGCGTGGACGGACTCGCAGATCGAGGTGATGGTGTCCTCGAAGACGCCGTGCGTGGACGGGTAGGTGACCATGATCGCCGCCAGCTTGTCGGCATTCGCCTCGATCTTGGCGTGGAGGTCCGCGAGGTCGACGGAACCGTCCGGGGCAGCCTTGACGACCACGACCGACAGGCCGGCGAGGGCAGCGGAGGCCGCGTTCGTCCCGTGTGCGGAGGACGGGATCAGGCAGACAGTACGGTGCGACTCGCCCCGGGACTCGTGGTAGCGCTTGATGGCGAGCAGCCCGGAGAACTCCCCCTGGCTGCCGGCGTTCGGCTGGAGCGAGATCTTGTCGTAGCCCGTGATCGCGCACAGCCACGACTCGAGCTCGGTGATGAGCTCGGCGTAGCCCTGGCTGTCGCTCGCGGGCGCGAACGGGTGCAGCGCGGCGAAGCCCGGGTACGAGATCGGCTCCAACGCTGCGGCAGGGTTGAGCTTCATGGTGCAGGAGCCGAGCGGGATCATCCCGCGGTCGAGCGCGAAGTCACGGTCCGCCATGGCCCGCAGGTACCGCATCATCTCCGTCTCTGAACGGTACGAGGAGAACACGGGGTGCGTGAGGTAGTCGTCGGGACGGTCGTGCCCGCCGAGCGCGACCGTGTCCGGGACATCGGCGAGCGGAGCGCCCAGCACAGCGGCGAGCGCGCCCAGCTCGGCCTCAGTGACGCCCTCACCCACCGACACGGCCACCGCGTCGTCGTCGAGACCGCGCAGGAGGATCCCCGCGTCGTGGGCCGCGGCGACGAGCTCCGCTGCCCGGCCGGGTGCCTCGATGACGACCGTGTCGAAGTACGTGTCATGGCGCACGTCGAGCCCGGCCGCGACGGCGGTGGCCGCGATCCGCTGTGCGCCGGCATGGACCTCGGACGCGATGCGGCGCAGGCCGGCGGGCCCGTGGTACACCGCATACAGCGCGGCCGTCACGGCGAGCAGCACCTGCGAGGTGCAGATGTTCGAGGTCGCCTTCTCGCGACGGATGTGCTGCTCGCGCGTCTGGAGCGCGAGCCGGTACGCCGGGACGCCGTCCGCGTCGACGGAGACGCCGACGAGCCGGCCGGGCAGCTGCCGTTCCAGGCCCTCGCGCACGCTGATGTTGCCGGCGTGGGGACCGCCGAAGAACAGCGGCACGCCGAAGCGCTGGGTGCTGCCGACGGCGACGTCCGCCCCCCAGGACGCGGGTGAGGCGAGCAGCGTGAGCGACAGCAGGTCGCAGGCGGCCACGACGAGGGCGCCCGCCTCGTGAGCGGTCTCCGCGATCCGCCGCAGGTCACCCTCAGCGCGGACGAGCCCGTCGCTGGTCGGCTGCTGGACGACGACGCAGAACACGTCGTCGAGCGCGTCGTCGAGCGCGGGCGCGCCGATGACGACCTCGAGCCCCAGGGCCTCAGCGCGGGTGCGGAGCACGGCGAGGCTCTGGGGGTACAGACCGGGGTCGACCAGGCAGCGTGTCCCCTTCTTGGCCGCCCGCTTGGCGAGGGCCACCGCCTCGGCCACGGCCGTGCCTTCGTCGAGCAGGGATGCGCCCGACGTGGCGAGGCCGGTGAGGTCGCTGCACATGGTCTGGAACGTGAGCAGGGCCTCGAGACGGCCCTGGCTGATCTCCGGCTGGTAGGGGGTGTACGCGGTGTACCAGGCCGGGTTCTCGAGGACCCCTCGCCGGATCACCGGGGGCGTCACGGTCTGGCTGTAGCCCAAGCCGTACATCGGCACCGTCACGACGTTGCGCTCCGACAGCGACCGCAGCCGCGCCTGGACCTCCGACTCCGTACGGGCCTGAGGGACGCCGGGCATGGAGCTCGACCGGATACCGGCGGGGATCGCCGCCTCGACAAGCTCAGCCGCGGAGGCGACGCCGATCGTGGCGAGCATCCGGTCCTGGTCCGTGGACGATGGTCCGATGTGACGCTCGGCGAATGCCGAGCCGAAGCGTGGGTTCATGCGGCGCCTTTCTGTGCCAGGCGCCAACCTAACGAACCCCGACGTCAGCCTGCGAACCGGGCCGCCCGTCGAGCCGCAAGCTCGTCGATGGCGCGCGTCGTCTCGTCGGCCCGCTCGGACGGCAGCTCGAGCAGCGTGCCCTCGATCGAGCGCCACACTCCCCCGAGCGCGATGCCGAACATGCCCTGGCCCCCCTTGAGGAGGTCGACGAGCTGGTCGTCGGAGGTGCACTCGTACACGGACACGCCGTCGCTGAGCAGGGTGACCTCGGTCAGGTCCTCGACGCCGCGGGCGCGGAGGTGGTCGACGGCGATCCGGATCTGCTGCAGCGAGATGCCCGCGTCGATGAGGCGCTTGATGACCTTCAGCAGGAGGAGGTCGCGGAAGCTGTAGAGACGCTGCGTGCCGGAGCCGGTCGCATCGCGCACCTCGGGCACCACGAGACCGGTGCGCGCCCAGTAGTCGAGCTGCCGGTAGGTGATGCCTGCCGCGTTGCAGGCCACGGGACCACGGAAACCCTTGTCCTGGGGCAGTGGGGAGAAGTCGCCCTCGAACAGGCTGTCCTGGCTGCGAGGCTTGCTGCCTTCGTCGTCCACGGTGTCTCCCTCGTCGTGTCCCACCGCGGTAGTTCCATCAGTGGGATTCCCGAACGGTAGATCTGGTGTCGGGTGACGTCAACGACCCTGGGACCGAAGTTGAGGGTACGAGGCCAGCGCGCCCCGTCGCGACCGTGTCGGCCGGCGGCGACGATCTGGCTCTGACTAGGAGTCTTGGGGGGCGTCGAAGTCCTCGGGGCTCACGTTGTCGAGGAACTCCCGGAACTTCTCGACCTCTTCCTCACGGGGTGCCGGAATCTCAACCCCTACTTCAGCCAGGACCTCGTCCGACGCGTAGATCGGCGAACCGACACGCAGCGCGAGAGCCACCGCGTCGGAGGGCCGGGCACTGATCTGCTCCCCGTCGATCTCGAGCACGGCGTAGAACGTGCCGTCCTCGACGTCGGTGATCCGTACCGCCGTGAGCGTGTGTCCCAGTGCCTCGAGGACGTCCGCCATGAGGTCATGCGTCAACGGCCGCGGCGGGGTGGCGCCTTCGAGGACGCTGGCGATGGCCGAGGCCTCCGCCGCCCCGATCCAGATGGGCAGACCACGCGACCCCTCGACCTCCCGTAGCAGGAGCATCGGGACTCCGGCTGGCATGTCGATCCGGACACCGTGCACCACTACTTCACGCATGTCACCCAGCGTAGCCGCGCGTTGTCGGCCAGCGCTGGGTCATCTGTCGAGCACAGACTGCATCAGCGCGGCGTGGGCGTGCATCACGAGCTGCATCACGTCGTTCGTCCGCTCCCTGCTCACCGGCTGGCGACGGCTGGACGACGAGGCCACTGCCTGTGCCACGAGACCCACCTCGCGCTCGGCGGCCATCTTGATCGCTCGAAGGTGTCTCGCGTCGATGCCGTACGAGGTGAGCTTGCGGGCCACGACCGCGAGCGTGAGCGCCTCGCGGCCGTAGAAGGCGGTCCCCCGCCGGGGACGGATCACGAGCTGCCGCTCGAGCTCGACGAGCGTGGCCTCCGGCAGCCCCGAGACGTCGAGCAGCTCGCGACGGGTGAGGCGGATCGAGCGCCTGGCCGCCGCCGCGTCGGACTCCGGGCTCGCCGGGGACTGGGTGACGACCATGGGCTGCGGGGTGGGGGCCTCCATCGCCGGCGGCTCCGCACCCTGGTCGATCAGGGCCAGGTGCTCCCGGATGACCTTCAGCGGGAGGTAGTGGTTCTTCTGCGCCCGCAGCACGTACGCGAGCCTGTCGATGTCCATCCGGGAGTAGCGGCGGTACCCGGACGGCGCCCGTTCCGGGGCGATGAGGCCCTCAGCCTCGAGGAACCTGATCTTCGAGATCGAGATGTCCGGGAACTCCTCCTGGAGCGCCTTCAGGACCTGGCCGATGCTCTGGAGCTGGGACGCCATCACCCCAGCCCATGCGGACTCGGGTAGAAGACCAGCCGGAACTTCCCGATCTGCACCTCGTCGCCGGCCCTCAGCACCACGGGTCCGGTGGTGAGCCTGCGGTTGACGTACGTCCCGTTGAGGCTGCCCTGGTCGGTGACCGTGAACTGTCCCCCTGCGCGCTCGAAGACACAGTGGTGCCGCGAGACGGTGATGTCGTCGAGGAAGATGTCGGAGGCGGGGGTACGGCCGGCACCGACCGAGTCGGAGTCGAGGAGGTACCTGGCGCCGCGGTCCTGGCCCCGGACAGCGACGAGGAGCGCAGACCCCTGCGGCAGCGCCTCCACGGCCCGGACCTGCTCCTCGGTGAGGTCCTCGAGCATGTCCGACGACAACAGCTTCAGCACGCCCGTCGTGTCGCCGGTGTGCTCGCGCAGACGCTCGCCGCAGTGGGGGCAGAAGTTGCTGTCAGGTGCGACGGTGCTGCCGCACTTGGGGCACGTCATCGGGGGCTCCTCGCAGTGTCAGGTCCCTCAGACTAGCCCAGGACTTTCGCGCGAACCGGGCTCGACGAGAGACTGGATGTGGCGGCGTCAGGCGCCCACGTGCTCGGCGTAGGCGTCGGCGTCGAGCAGGTCGTCGAGGTCCGCCTCGTCCGCGAGCTCGATCTCGAACAGCCAGCCCGCACCGTACGGGTCGGCGTTGACCGTTTCCGGCGTGTCTGCCAGGTGGTCGTTCACCGCGCTGACCACGCCGTCCACCGGGCTGAAGACCTCGGAGACCGACTTGGTGGACTCGAGCTCTCCGCAGGCGTCCCCGGCCGCGACGTCCTGGCCGACGGTCGGCAGCGACACGTACACGATGTCGCCGAGCGCGTCGGCGGCGTAGTCGGTGATGCCGACCCGGACGGTCGAGGCGTTGCCCTCACGCACCCACTCGTGCTCGGTGCTGTACTTCAGGTCCTCAGGGAAGTTCATGCTCGCCTCTCTCGGTCGTGCTGCCGCTCGCATTCTCGCGCATCGGGACCTGCGCGGTCACGCGGGGCGCGCGTACTGGTTCTGCGGCAGCTGTCGCACGGCCGTGATGGTCACCGTGGTCTCCTGGGTGATCGTCACCGTCCCGCCCAGCTGCTGCACCTGGCTCACCAGCCCGCCGCGGAACCTGGCCGCCTCCTCCAGCGCGTGGCCCTCGCCGATGACGTCGATGACGATGGGCCGGGTGACCGTCATGCGGTCGGCGACGAGGGAGCCGCTCGCGCTCGAGAACCAGGTCGACGCCACCACCCGGATGGAGTCGTTGATCTCGATCACCTCCGCCCCCGCGTCGCGGAACTCCTCGATGGCGTCGAGCAGGGTGGAGGCCGTCACCTTCGTGCCCGGGTCGTACACCACCACCCGGATCCCGGGTCCGGTCGCGCCCACGGTGCCGTTGAGGATCGCCAGGTTGTCCAGCCGGTTCTGGGCCTCGGTCTGGGCGACCTTGGCGCCGTCGACCCCCGACTGCAGCTTGTCCCGGGTCGCCTTGAGCTGCGCGATCTCGGCCTCGAGCCGGCTCGTCTCCGTGGTGGCGGTGTCCAAGAGCTGGATGAGGTCGGCGCGCCTCGCCGTCCGGTACGGGTCGTCCGCCGCCTTCGTCGTCAGCTGCGTGCCGACCCCGAGGCCGAACACGAGCAGGACGGCAGCGAGCAGGACATGGCTCGCCGACGGGCGCATCAGCGCTCGGCCGAGGTCCCCGAGCGATCGCTGGGGACGTACGGGAGAGCCCTGGGCGTTGCCGTCGTCGGCGGCGTGACGCGGCTCGACGTCCGGCTCGTCAGGCATGGAAGACGGCCCTGCGGATGGCGGCGGCGTTGGTGAAGATGCGGATGCCGAGCACGACGACGACCGCTGTCGAGAGCTGGCTGCCGACCCCGATCTGGTCGCCGATGAACACGATCAGCGCCGCGATGAGGACGTTCGAGAAGAAGGACACGGCGAACACGCGGTCCGAGAACATGCCGTCGAACCAGGCGCGCAGGGCGCCGAACAGCGCATCGAGCGCGGCCACGATCATGATCGGGAGGTACGTCGTGAGGCCGGACGGCAGCGACGGCTCGAGCCAGATGCCCAGCGCGATGCCGACCAGCAGGGCAAGGATCGCGAACATTCGTCCCTCCTCAGGACTTCTGGGCTGTGGTCACGGTGAGCCCGGGGTCGGCCGGCAGGGTGAGCGACGCGGAGGTGGACACGTCGTACGCCAGACCGTAGTTGCTCCTCGCATCAGCCCACCAGACGCCGCCGGAGGTTTCGGCGAAATGTGCGGGCAGCGTCTTGGTGTCCCCGATCGCCTCGATGCGGTACGGACGGAGCAGCGAGCGGTAGTCGACCGTGATGGCCGCTCCGGCGCTGCGGATCGCCGTACGGGTGGTGAGCCGGTGCCCGTTGATGGCGATGGCCTCCGCCCCGGCCTCCCACACACCGTTGACGAGCTGCCGCAGGTCCTCGTCCGTGACGCGGGCGGCGTTCGTACCGGAAGCGTCGTCCACCACGACGACCATGCCGGGGCCTGACACGGCCGTGCCGCCGGACACGGCACCCTGGGCGTCGAGCTGCGCCTGGTTCCCCGTCCCCACCTGCCTCTTCTGGAGATCCGCGATCTGCTGGTCCAGGGCGACCTGCTGTGAGCGGAGGTCGTCGTTGGTCTTCTCGGCAGCCCTGATCCGGGTGATGAGCTGGTCGCGCTCCGAGGCCGCGGCCGGCGACGCCTGGTAGGTGTACCAGGCCTGCACGGCCACGACCACGCCCAGCACGAGTGCCACGACGGCGAGAGGGAGACGCAAGGCTCCCCTGCTGGCGTGCTTGCCGACGACCGCGTAGTCGGGGTCGAGAGCACCCTCCCGGATCTGCCGCAGCAGGTCCATGCTCCAGTCGACCGGGCGCTGGCTGTCACCGCGGACCTGGCGCCTGCTCACCGCACCCGCTTCGTGGAGCGGACCAGAGAGACGGCCTGTCGCACGTACAGGAAGCCTGCCCACCAGTACAGGGCCGTGCCCCAGAACACGAAGGCCCAGCCCACGACCTTGAACACCAGCGCCCCCGGCCAGCTGGCGTCGCCGAGCAGCACCGACGGGAACGCGTACAGCAGGAAGAACGTCGCCACCTTGCCGAGGAAGTGGACGGGCAGGCTGGTGTAGCCGCGCGTGCGCAGCAACGGGACCAGCAGGGCCATGCACAGGTCGCGCAGCACGAGGACGGCGACGAGCCACCACGGGATCACCTCGCGGAGCGCCAGCCCGAGCAGGGTCGCCGCGATGTACGTGCGGTCGACGACAGGGTCGAGCATCTGGCCGATGCGTGAGACCTGATGACTGCTCCGCGCCAGGTAGCCGTCGAAGAAGTCCGTGGCGCCGCTGACCGCGAGCACGACCACGGCCCAGCCGTCCGCGTGCGGTCCGAGGAGCAGCCAGAGGAACAGCGGGACGCCGGCCAGCCGTACGAAGCTGAGGACGTTGGGCACCGTCAACACACGGTCGGTGTCGTACGCGGTACCTGGCACCTCGTCAGCGTACCGGCGGTCCCACTAGCCCGTTCGACGACCTGCCGCGCTGGGGCTGAGGGCGTCGACGTAGGTCTCGAGGACCGCAGGGCCGATCATCTGCCAGTCGTACAGCGCGGCGAGGGAGCGGCCATGAGCCGTCGGCTGAGGCGCGGCGAGGGCCGCCAGCACACCGTCCGCGAGGGCGCTCGGCGAGCCTGTCCGGACGATCCGGCCCAGCGGGCTGGAGCCGTCGGTGAGCAGCTCGATGAACGCTGGAAGGTCCGAGGCGACGACCGTCGCACCGGAGGCCAGCGCCTCGACGAGCACGATGCCGAAGCTCTCGCGGCCGGTGTGAGGCGCGACGAACACGTCCGAGGCGGCCAGCAGGTCGTTCCGCTGGTCGTCGGTGAGCTCGCCGACGTAGCGGACGTTGGGTCCGGCGGGGACGGGGACGCCTGCTCCCGCGACGCAGATGTCGACGTCGGGGCGCTGACGGACGATGTCATCGACCGCCGCGAGCAGTACGGCGAGCCCCTTGCGACGCTCGCGCAGGCGTCCGACGAAGGTCACCCTTGGCCTGCTCCCGCCCCGCCACGGGCCGGCCGCCGCTGCCCGGTCGAAGTCGGCGAGCCGGATGCCGTTGCCGATGACGCGGGGCTGGAGACCCAGGTGACGTTCGACCACGCGTGCAGCGGTCCTCGACACCGCGATCCCCTCGTCGATCCGGGCAACCGTCGCGCCGAGGAGGCGTCCGGCGGCCGCCATGCTGCGCGAGCCGGGGGTCGCGGTGTGGAAGGTCGCGACGACAGGGATGTCCGCGGCCCGCACGGCGAGGACCGATGCGCTGGGCGTGATCGGCTCGTGGACGTGGAGCAGGTCCAGGTCGGACTGGGCGAGCCAGCGTCTTACGCGCAGCGACGAGATGGGCCCGCACGCGATCCGCGCAACGGACCCGTTGTACGGGACGGCGACCGATCCGCCGGTGGTCGCCACGCGGTCGGGGATGAGTCCCGCCTCGGCGAGGCGGACGTCGGTGAGGGTTCCGGGCGCGAGGACGTAGGCCTCGTGGCCGGCCTCTGTCAGCCACCGGGCCAGGCCGAGGACCTGCGCCTGCACTCCCCCATGGGCACGCAGGTCGTACGGGCAGACCAGCCCGACCCTCATGGCCGGACCTGGTCCGCCGCGGGGAAGAACGGGACGAACACGTGCCAGTCGCTGGGGGTCAGCGCGACCTCGGCCGCGTAGAAGGTGACGAGGTCCTGCGTCATGGCTCGCAGCCCGTCCGCGCCGGTACGGTGCCTCACCGGTTCGGAGAACGCCAGGTGGATCCCGGCGTCGGTGTAACGGGCAGAGATGCCGACGAGGTGGGCGCCGGTGCGGCGTGCCAGCAGGGCAGGCCCGATGGGCGCGAGCGTGGGACGGCCCGAGCCTGGGCCGGGCCAGACGACCGGGACGCCCTTGCCGTCGAAGACCCTGTCGGCGACGAGGCAGGCGAGGTAGCCCTCCTCGACGTCCCGGGTCAAGGAGGTGAGCGCCCGGGGGTCCCGGTGGGAGTAGATCCTCATCCCCAGCTTCTCGCGGTAGCGCTTGAACGCCGTGAACTCGGCGTCCCCGAACTCCTCGGCGACGGTTGTCACGGGCATGCCCGTGGCACAGGCCCAGGCACCCGCGTGGTCCCAGGAGCCGATGTGGGGCAGCGCGACCACCGCGCCGCGCGTGGCCATCGCCTCGCGGAGCTGACGCTCCCCCTCACTGTCCGTCGTCACGGTCGAGACCACCCGTTCGGGGCTCCACGACGGCATGACGAACGACTCGGTGAAGTTCCGGGTCCAGCTCCGGACAGCGGCGTCCTCGTCGGCCTCCGACGGCGCGCGTCCGGTCGCCAGCGTGA
>JACRAA010000240.1 GCA_016213595.1 Actinomycetota bacterium
ACATCCCGCACGGCGAGCTCGGGATCAACGGCGCCATCGAGTTCGGCAACCGGTTGCTGACCTTCGCCCTGGCCGCCGTCGCTGTGCTCTGCGTCCTCGCCGCGCTCGGGGCCGCCCACCGTCGCGCCACGCGACTCTCCCTGGTCATCGGGCTCGGCATCCCGTTGCAGGCCGTGCTCGGCGGCATCACCGTGCTGACCGACCTCAACCCGTGGATCGTCGCCGGCCACTTCCTGCTGTCGATGGCGATGATCATGGTCTGCGTCGCCCTGGTCGACGAGCTGCGCAGCCCCGACCGGCCGGCGGCACCGCCCCTGCCGCGGGCGCTGGCCTGGGCCACGCTGGCGAGCGGCTGGGTCGTGCTCTACCTCGGCACGGTCGTGACCGGTGCCGGGCCGCACGCCGGCGACGCCGAGGCCCCTCGCAACGGCCTCGACCCGGCGACGGTGTCGCACCTCCATGCGTACGCCGTCTACGTCCTGGTGGCGCTGACGGTCGCGCTGCTCGCGGTGGCGCTGCGCGGCGGCCACCCGTGGCTCGCCCGCGTCACCGCGCTCGTGCTGCTCATCGAGGTGCTGCAGGGCGTGCTCGGCTGGGTGCAGTACTGGCTGGACCTGCCGGTCGGACTGGTTGCCCTGCACATGCTGGGAGCAGCGCTGCTCGCGGCCGGACTGGCCCGGATCGCGCTGGCCGTCCTGCCCCACCGCGCGAGCCACGAGGCCCGCGCGGACGGGCAGGAGCAGCCCAGCGCCGCGACCGTGCTGCCCTGACCGGCAGGCCCCGACTAGCGGCGCCCGAGCTTGCGGGCGAAGACCACGGTGCGCCTGGAGTAGTCGTCGGCCTTGCATCCGACGAGCACGATCCGCGGCGGACCCGACACGGAGTAGAGCGAACCCATCCTGCGCTTCGCCGACCAGAACTCGCGGCGGGTCACCTCGAACGTGCAACCGGCGACCTTGATCCGGTCCCCCGGGCGCAGCCGCCCCCACCGATCGGCCACGCCGTTGCCGGCCCGCCAGGCGTGGCCGGCGTACACCGTGCTGCCACTCGGATCGCAGGGCGGGTCGCCCTTCGACCAGGTGTAGACGGCGCCGTTGAGGCGCGAGCCGACGGCCAGCGTGTTGCTGCGCGACGGCACCGCGATGACCGCGGCGTCAGTGCCGGTGCGGGCGATCGTGAGCCGGTCGGGGGCGGCGGCGGACGCCGCACCCTGACCGGCTGACAGGCACACCGACGCGCACAGCGCGATCGCAGCGACGGTGCGTCGCATCACGACCCGGTGTTCGGTGCGACCTCGGGAGCCTTCGCGCACGCCTTGCGGGTGAACGACAGCTTCCAGACGGACTTGCCGCGCAGCTGGTAAGTCGCGTCGGCGGCACTCGCGCGGACGGTGACCGTGCGGGTGCGTGCCTTGAGCCAGACCCCCTGGCGCAGGACCTTGCCCTTGGCGGTGTAGACGACGCCCGACTTCTTGTTCACCTTGAACAGGTCGCCCTGGCGACCGCACTTGTCGAGGCGACGCGCGCCGGCCCTCACGACGAGCACCTGCGCGGGCAGGACCTCGGGCGGCACGACCACGGGCGGCGTGACCACCGGCGGGGTCACGACCGGCGGGGTGACGGGCGGCGTCGGGCAGGCGACGTTGCTGTCCACGGGCTTCGGGTAGCTGACGCTCTTCTGACCGTTGGGGAACGTGTAGCCCGAGCTGGCGGTGACCGTCAGGCTGCCGTCGGGGTTGAGCTTCGAGGTCCACGGGCCTGCGGGCACGTCGCCGAAGCGGGCGTTGCCCGGGCCGCAGTCGTCGACCACGGGCACGGTCGGCGCCGTCACGACGTTGCAGCCGTCGCTGAACTCGGCGACCTCGACCACGTCGGAGTTGGTCGAGTAGATGTTCTGGCCGTCACGGACCCACTTGCCCGTCACCGTCAGGTTGATGGCGGCCGTCGGCTTCGTGGTCACGGTCTCGGTGACGGTCTTCGTCTGGGAGCCGGTCAGCACGGTGCCGACCGGGAGGACGGACGTCCGGTTGGACGCGGTGATCGTCTCGGAGATGGTCTCGCTGTTGATCACCTTCCAGGTGACGGTCCAGCCGCCACCCTGCTTGCACGTCACCGTGCCGGTGACCGTGTTGTGGTGGGCGCTCGCGGCACCCGCCACGCCGACGACGGCGAAGCCCACCGCGAGGACGAGTGTCACGATCCGCGACACCGCCCGACTCCCCTTGGTCCTGCGTCCTGCTCGTCCTGCAGACATGCACGTACTCCCCAGTTGTCGGGGACGGGCCTGATGCCCGCCCCACCCGACGATTGAACGAGATCCGGGCGACCGGAACACGGGGCAACGACTCAAGAAGATGTCTAGGGACTTCTCAGACCCGTGACAACGTCTCAAGGGTTTGTCAGCGTCCCAGCAGGGGATCCAGCGCGACCGCCACGAACAGCAGGGAGAGGTAGAGGTTCGAGGCATGGAAGAGGCGCATCGGGTTGATCTCCGAGAGCGCCTCCGACGTCTTCGTGCGCAGCCACATCCGGTGCGCCTCGACGAGGAACACGGCACCGAGCACCGCCGCCGCGACCGGGTAGACGAGGCTGGTGCCGGCGACCGGCCAGAGCACCAGCGAGGTCGCCACCATCACCCAGCTGTAGAGGACGATCTGTCGGCCGACCTCGGGGGCGGGCTTGACCACCGGGAGCATCGGGACGTCGACGTTGCGGTAGTCCTCGCGGTAGCGCAGCGCCAGCGCCCACGTGTGGGGCGGCGTCCAGAAGAACACGACGAGGAACAGCACGACCGGGGTCCACGCGAGCTCGCCGGTGACGGCCGTCCAGCCGATCAGCGCCGGGAAGCAGCCGGCCAGGCCGCCCCAGACGATGTTCTGGGTCGTGCGGCGCTTGAGCAGCATCGTGTAGACGAAGACGTAGAACGCGTTGGCCAGCACCGACAGTGCCGCAGACAGCCAGTTCACCCACAGCGCCAGCACGACGGTCGAGAGCACGGCGAGGACCGTGGCGAAGACGAGGGCCGAGACCGGCGAGACGATGTGGCGCGGCAGCGCCCGGCGCCGCGTACGACGCATCTGCTCGTCGATGTCGCGGTCGTAGACGCAGTTGTACGCCGACGCGGAGCCGGCCGACAGCGCGCCACCCACGACCGTGGCGGCGACGAGCGCCAGCGACGGGATGCCGCGCTCGGCGAAGAACATCACCGGGACGGTCGTCAGCAGGAGGAGCTCGATGACCCGCGGCTTCGTCAGGCCGACGTAGGCCCCGACGACGTCGCGCCACGTCTTGGCCCCGGGGACGTCCGCGGCTGTGCCGTCACCATCCGACGGCCGCGCTGAGGCGTCGGCGTGCGGACCGGCTTGGGACACGGAGGGGACCTCGCGGGACGGGTGCGGATGAGAAGGGGACATCGGGGAACCGAAGGGTTTCAACGCCTGGCGAGCCGGCGTCCAGAGGCACCCTCGGGTGGGGTCGAGTCTACTCGGGCACGGCGCTAGGCTCGCAGTCGAGGGGGCTGTGCTCCCCGTCGCACTTCATCGAGAGGAACTGTGTTGACCAAGAAGTCCGCCCTCCCCGCCACCCTCGAGTGGGACGACACCGACGCGCTGGGGGTCGACACGGCCAGGGTCCTGGCGATGGACGCGGTCCAGAAGGTCGGCAACGGTCACCCCGGGACGGCCATGAGCCTGGCGCCGGCGGCGTACCTGCTCTTCCAGAAGGTCATGCGCCACAACCCGGCCGACCCCGAGTGGGTCGCCCGCGACCGCTTCGTGCTGTCGTGCGGACACAGCTCGATCACCCTCTACACCCAGCTCTTCCTCGGCGGTTTCGGCCTCGAGCTCGACGACCTCAAGGCGCTCCGCACCTGGGGCTCCAAGACGCCCGGTCACCCCGAGCTCGGCCACACCGCCGGCGTCGAGGTGACCACGGGCCCGCTCGGCCAGGGCGTCGGCAACGCCGTCGGCATGGCCCTCTCGGGTCGCCGCGTGCACGGCCTGCTCGACCCCGAAGCCGCCCCCGGCGAGAGCCTCTTCGATCACCAGGTCTACGTCATCGCGTCGGACGGTGACCTCGAGGAGGGCGTCAGCTCCGAGGCCTCCTCCATCGCCGGCACCCAGCAGCTCGGCAACCTCACGATGATCTACGACCGCAACCGGATCTCGATCGAGGGCGACACCGACATCGCGTTCACCGAGGACGTCGCCGCGCGCTACGAGGCCTACGGCTGGCACGTCCAGACCGTCGACTGGACCAACGGCGGCAAGGAGTACGTCGAGGACGTCCCCGCGCTCTACGCCGCGATCCGCAAGGCCCACACCGTCGGCGACCAGCCGTCGCTGATCGTCCTCGACACCGTCATCGCCTGGCCCGCCCCCAACGCCCAGGGCACCGAGGCCGCGCACGGCAGCGCGCTCGGTGCCGACGAGGTGGCCGCGACCAAGGAGATCCTCGGCTTCGACCCCGGCCAGACCTTCGAGATCCCGACGGGCGTCCTCGATCGCACGCGCGGGCTCCGCGAGCGCGGCGCCGCGTGGGCTGCGGAGTGGGACGAGCAGTTCGACGGGTGGTCGTCGAAGCACAAGAAGTCGGCTGAGCTCCTGCACCGCCTCGAGCGGCGTGAGCTGCCCACCGACCTCGCCGATGCGCTGCCGTCGTTCGACGCCGACGAGAAGGGTGTCGCCACCCGGTCCGCGTCGGGCAAGGTCATCAACGCCCTCGGCCCGGTGCTGCCGGAGCTGTGGGGCGGCTCGGCCGACCTCGCCGGCTCCAACAACACGACGATCACCAGCGCACCGTCGGTGGGTCCCGTGGTCGCCGAGGTCGGCGAGTGGAGCACCGATCCGCACGCCGGCCGCGTCCTGCACTTCGGCATCCGCGAGCACGGCATGGGCGCGATCATGAACGGCATCGCTGCCGACCGCCTCACCCGCGTCTTCGGCGGGACCTTCCTCACCTTCTCCGACTACATGCGCGGTTCCGTGCGGGTGGCGGCGCTGAGCAAGCTGCCCGTCACCTACGTGTGGACCCACGACTCCATCGGCCTGGGCGAGGACGGCCCGACGCACCAGCCGATCGAGCACCTCGCCGCCCTGCGCGCGATGCCCGGCCTCGACGTCGTACGCCCCGCGGACGCCAACGAGACCGTCGCCGCCTGGCAGACGCTCCTCGGCCACACCGACCGGCCCGCGGGCCTCGTCCTCACGCGCCAGAACGTGCCGGTGCTCCCCCACGACACCGACGGCTGGGCCGACACCACCGACCCCGAGCTCGTCGGCAAGGGAGGCTACGTCCTCGTCGACGCCGAGGACGGTGCTCC
>JACRAA010000241.1 GCA_016213595.1 Actinomycetota bacterium
ATGTTGAGGTTGCGGCGCAGGGCGTGGATGAGGTGGTTCCCGCCGATCGACAGGGCGTCACCGTCACCCGTGACGACGAACACCGCGAGGTCGGGACGGGTCATCGCGAGTCCGGTCGCGATCGCCGGTGCGCGACCGTGGATCGAGTGCACCCCGTACGTGTCGACGTAGTACGGGAACCGGGACGCGCAGCCGATGCCGGACACGATGACCGTGTTCTCGCGGGCGATCCCGAGCTCGGGCAGCATGCCCTGGAACGTCGCGAGGATGGCGTAGTCGCCGCACCCGGGGCACCAGCGCACCTCGGCGTCGCTCACCACGTCCTTGCGGGTCAGCGGCGTCAGGGCGAGGGGGACCCCGGACAGGCCGGAGCGGGCGGTCACGTGCGTATCGGTCATGCGGACAGCTCCTGGATCATGGTGATGACGTCCGCGGCGAGCTCTGAGCTCGAGATGGGAAGACCGCGGACGCGGGAGTAGCTCTGGACATCGACGAGGTAGCGGGCCCGCAGCAGCATCGCGAGCTGGCCGAGGTTCATCTCGGGCAGGAGCACGCGGTCGTACGCGCGCAGCACGTCACCGAGGTTGGCCGGGAAGGGGTTGAGGTGCCGGATGTGGGCGCGTGCGACCTCGTACCCCTCGGCTCGCACCGCCTCCGTCGCGGCCCTAAGCGGACCGTACGTGGAGCCCCAGCCGAGCAGCAGCACCTTGGCCTGACCGCTCGGGTCGTCGACCACGACATCGGCGAAGTCGCGGGCGATGCCGTCGATCTTCGCCCGGCGGAGCGCGACCATGCGGTCATGGTTCTCGGGGTCGTACGAGATCATCCCCGAGTCGGACTTCTCGAGGCCGCCGATGCGGTGCTCGAGGCCCGGCGTGCCGGGGAGGGCCCAGGCCCGGACCTGCGTCTCAGGGTCCCGCTGGTACGGGTGGTGGCGCGCCTCTCCCGACGCGTTGTGGGCGTTCGGCTCGGTCGCGAAGCCCGGCTCGATCGAGGGGATCGAGGCGATGTCGGGTACGTGCCACGGCTCGGAGCCGTTGGCGACGTAGCCGTCGGACAGCACGATGACGGGCGTCCGGTAGGTGATGGCGACGCGGGCGGCCTCCAGCGCCGTGTCGAAGCAGTCGCCGGGGGACTGCGGCGCGATGACCACGACGGGCGACTCGCCGTTGCGTCCGAACACGGCCTGCAGCAGGTCCGCCTGCTCCGTCTTCGTCGGCATGCCGGTCGAGGGCCCGGCGCGCTGGACGTCGACGACGACGAGCGGCAGCTCCGTCATGACGCCGAGGCCGATGGTCTCCATCTTCAGGGCGAGGCCGGGACCCGAGGTCGTGGTGACCCCGAGGTGCCCGCCGTACGAGGCGCCGAGAGCGGCGGCGACACCAGCGATCTCGTCCTCCGCCTGGAACGTCAGGACACCCTGCCCCTTGTGCTTGCTGAGCTCGTGGAGGAGGTCCGACGCGGGCGTGATGGGGTAGCTGCCGAGGAACAGGGGCATCCCCGCCTTGCGGGCGGCAACCATGAGGCCGTACGCCGTCGCGGTGTTGCCGTTGATCTGGCGGTACTCGCCGGCGGGCATCGGCGCCGGAGGCACCTCGTACCGGACGGCGAAGGTCTCCGTCGTCTCCCCGTAGGCGTGGCCGGCCCGGAAGGCGGCGAGGTTCGAGTCGCGGATCTGGGGGCGTGAGGCGAACCGGCGGCTGAGGAACTCCTCCGTGCCTTCCACCGGCCGCCCGTACAGCCAGGTCAGCAGCCCGAGAGCGAACATGTTCTTGGTCCGCGAGGCGTCCTTGCGGCCGAGGTCGAACTCCTTCACGGCCGCCACGGCGAGCGCGGTCAGGTCGAGGGGGACCACCTGGTACGCGTCGAGGGACCCGTCTGTGAGGGGGTTGCTCGCGTAGCCGATGCGGGCGAGGTTCCGCTCGGTGAAGTCGGCGGTGTCGACGATCACCATGCCGCCGAGCCGCAGGTCCGGCAGGTTGACCTTGAGCGCGGCGGGGTTCATCGCCACGAGCACCTCGGGCTTGTCACCGGGTGTGGTGATGTCGCTGTCGGCGAAGTGGAGCTGGAAGCTGGAGACGCCGGGCAGGGTGCCGGCTGGGGCGCGGATCTCAGCGGGGAAGTTCGGAAGCGTGGCCACGTCGTTGCCGAACGTCGCCGTGTCGGCCGTGAACCTGTCCCCGGTGAGCTGCATGCCGTCGCCCGAGTCGCCCGCGAACCGGATCACCACGTGGTCCAGCGTTCGTACCTCGGTCATCAGGGCCCCTGTCACACGAATGAATACCGACGTTCCAGAGTAGTCGCGGCATGGAACGTCCCAGACGACCTTCCAGTCGGTGGCCGCTACCCCCGTCGGAGAAACCGGCAGGCGCTCCCTGGATCGCTGTGACAGACTCGTCCGGTGCGCTCATACCGGGAGATCCTGACCATTCCCGGGGCGTTGAGGTTCAGCGCCGCGGGGCTCGTCGCCCGCGCGGGAGGCGCGATGATGGGGATCGGCACCGTCCTCATGGTCTCCGCCCTCTACGGCAGCTACGGTCTCGCCGGGGCGCTCGCCGCAGCCAACGGCGTCTCCTGGGCCATAGGGACGGCCATCCTGTCGAACCTCGTCGACCGGTACGGGCAGCGGCGGGTCATGTACCCCGCGATCATCGTCTCGGCTGCGGCCCTGACCGTCGTGGTCGTCTTCGCACTGCTGGGTCTTCCGGCCTGGACACTGTTCCCGCCGGCTCTTGTGAGCGGCCTCACGGGAGGAGCGCCCGGCGCGCTCGTCCGGGCCCGCTGGAACCACGTCATCTCCAACCCGGCTCAGCTGCACACCGCGTACTCCCTCGAGTCCACCCTGGACGAGCTGACGTTCGTCATCGGGCCGGTCGTCGCGACCGCACTGTCGACGCAGGTGCACCCGGCGGCGGCACTGGTCGCCCCGATCCTGCTCGGCCTGGTCGGAGCACAGCTCTTCTACTCTCAGCGGTCGACCGAGCCGCCCCCGGTGCCGCGCAAGGAGGAGCCGGCCGGACAGCGCACGCGACTCTGGAGCCGGCTCATCCTGCTCGTCCCGGGCGTGGGCCCGGTCATCGCCGTCAACCTCCTCATCGGCTGCGTCTTCGGCTCGATCGACGTCAGTGTCGTCGCCGCCGCGACGGGCTGGAACATGCGTGGCGCGTCGGGTGTCGTCCTGGCCGTGTTCTCGCTGGCGTCGGGCGTCGCGGGCTTCGTGTACGGGTCGCGCGGCTGGTCGTCGCCCCTGTCGCGGCGGTTCCTCGTCGGCGTCGTCCTGCTGTTCGTGTTCGCGTTCCCGCTGCCGTTCATCTCGTCGATCGTGGCGCTCGGCCTGGTCGGCGTGCTCGTCGGCGCCACGGTCGCGCCGACGCTCATCAACGGGAACTCGCTCGTCGGGCGTCTCGTCCCCTACGGCCGGCTCACCGAGGGCCTGTCCTGGATGGGTACGGGCATCGGGATCGGCGCGTCGATGGGGTCGAGCATCTCCGGCGCGGTCATCGACGACACGGGCTACCGGGGCGGTTTCGTCATCGTGGTCATCTTCGCGGCGCTGACGGCCCTGGTCGCCCTCGTCTCCTCGCGCACCCTTCGCCGTGCGTCCGCCCACCACGAGCAGGCCGCCCTCGTGGTGGAGCCGAGCTAGCGGGCCCCTTCTCCCTCCTCCCTCCCCTCCCTCCGCATCTTCCCCCATCCTCCGCGAGAGCACCTGTACGTGCCGGCGAGAGCACCTGTACGTGCCGGCGAGACAACCTGTACGCGTCCGCGAGAGCACCTGTACGTGTCCGCGAGAGCACCTGTGCGGCGGCGCAGGTGACGTAGGGTGACCAGGTGGTGCGCGGCTGGGACTGGTACGGGGATGGCTCGGTCGTCCTCGTCGACATCCCCCTGGCCTGCTGCGGCCTCGAGATCGAGGCGGCGATCCCGGAGACCGCCGTCGAGGTCGACGGGGACACGCCCGCCCGGCACCGCGTCGTCACCGTCTCCGGCACGATCACCACGGCCCTCGCCGACGACGTCGCGGCCGCCGTCGAATCCCAACGCACGATCGGGCCCACCACCGTCGTGGGTTTCGGGGCGTGTCCGGCCGCCGGCGGTCCGTACTGGGATGCCTACTCGGTGGTCAAGGGCCTCGACCAGCTCGTACAGGTCGACCGTTTCGTACCCGGCTGTCCGCCCACCCCGCAGGCGCTGGCCGTTGTCATCGCGGAGGTCCGAGATGAGTTTCCGAGATGAGTTTCCGAGGTGAGCTCCGAGGTGAGTGAGGTCGCCCGCGTCGACGCCCCGTCAGCGCCCGCCTCAGCGCCCGCCGCGCGGTCGCAGGACGACGTACGACGCGTCGAGCCGGC
>JACRAA010000243.1 GCA_016213595.1 Actinomycetota bacterium
ACTGCGGGCGCGATGATGACGCCCGAGCCCGTGATCCTCTCCCCCGACGCCACGATCGCCGACGCGCTCGCCCACGTGCGCAACCCCGAGCTCACGCCGTCGCTGGCCGCGCTGGTCTACGTCTGCCGCCAGCCGCTGGAGACGCCGACCGGCAAGCTGCTCGGCGCCGCCCACATCCAGCGACTGCTGCGCGAGCCGCCCTCGACCCTCGTCGCCGCCGCGCTCGACGACTCGATGGACCCGCTGCGGCCCGATGCCTCGATGGACCAGGTCGCCGCCCACCTCGCGACCTACAACCTGGTCGCGGCGCCGGTCGTCGACGACGAGGGCAGGCTGCTCGGTGCGGTCACGGTCGACGACCTGCTCGACCACATGCTCCCCGAGGGCTGGCGCGACCGCGCGCCCCGCCCGGGCTCCATCAACGGTGGTCCCTCCGCGGGGAGGGCCCGATGAGCGACAACCGCCGCGCACGCCTGGACACCCCGCGCGACACGCGTCGCCAGATCGTGCGGCGCCCGAGCGTCGACGCCGATACGTTCGGTGTCTTCGCCGAGTCGTTCGCGCGCTACATGGGCACCGCGAAGTTCCTGCTCTGGATGACGATGTTCGTCGCCATCTGGGTGTTGTGGAACGTGCTGGCGCCCCGCGAGCTGCGCTTCGACGAGTTCCCCTTCATCTTCCTGACGCTGATGCTCAGCCTGCAGGCGTCCTACGCGGCCCCGCTGATCCTGCTCGCGCAGAACCGGCAGGAGCAGCGCGACAAGGTGGTCGCCGAGCAGGACCGGCAGGCCAATGCGCGGGCCCACGCCGACATGGAGTTCCTCGCCCGCGAGGTGGCGTCGCTGCGGATGTCGGTGGGCGAGGTGGCGACCCGCGACTTCCTCCGCTCGGAGCTGCGCGGCCTCCTGGGCGACATCGAGGACCTGACACGCCCCGAGCGTGTGGACGAGACGCCGCCCACACCGGGCGAGCCCGGTCCCCGGTCGACCGCGTAGCCCTGCGGGGTGGCTCGTAGACTTCGGCACCATGAGCACCCCCACGCAGCAGCAGGTGATGGACGCCCTGGGAGGCGTCAACGACCCGGAGATCAAGCGCCCGATCACCGAGCTGGGGATGGTGGACTCCGTCGAGGTCGCCGATGACGGGTCGGTCGCCGTCCACGTGCTGCTGACCGTGGCCGGTTGCCCGCTCAAGGACACGATCAACCGTGACGTGACGGCCGCCGTCAGCGGTGTTGACGGGGTCACCTCCGTCGACCTGAGCCTCGGCGTGATGAGCGCCGAGCAGCGTGCCGGCCTCAAGGAGATCCTCAGCAACGGCCGCGCCGAGCGCGAGATTCCGTTCGCCCAGGCAGGCTCGCTGACCAAGGTCTACGCCATCGCCAGCGGCAAGGGCGGCGTCGGCAAGTCGTCGGTGACGGTCAACCTCGCCCTGGCGCTCGCCGCCCAAGGACTCAAGGTCGGCATCGTCGACGCCGACATCTACGGCCACTCGGTGCCGGCCATGCTCGGCATCGCCGACTCCCGGCCCACCCAGGTCGACGACCTGATCATGCCCGTCCCCACGCCCAGCGGCGTCTCGGTCATCTCGATCGGCATGCTCAAGCCGCGCCGCGACCAGGTCGTCGCGTGGCGCGGCCCGATGCTCGACCGGGCGCTCGTGCAGATGCTCGCCGATGTCTACTGGGGCGACCTCGACGCCCTGTTGCTCGACCTCCCGCCGGGCACCGGCGACGTGGCGATCTCGCTCGGCCAGCACCTGCCCAGCGCCGAGGTCGTCGTCGTCACCACCCCGCAGGAGGCGGCCGCCGAGGTCGCCGAGCGCGCCGGCACGATGGCGTCGATGATGCACCAGCGCGTCGTCGGAGTCATCGAGAACATGAGCTACCTCCCCTGCCCCCACTGCCCCGCCGAGGACGACCACCGTCTCGAGATCTTCGGTTCCGGTGGCGGTGCGCGGGTCGCGAAGACGCTCTCCGAGCGGTTCGGGTACGACGTCCCGGTCCTCGCGCAGGTCCCGCTGGACATCTCGCTGCGCGAGGGCGGCGACGTCGGCAAGCCGATCGTGGAGGCCGACCCGACCGCGCTGGCGGCCCGCGAGCTCACCCGCGTGGCGCAGACGCTGGCCGGTCGCGGCCGAGGACTCGCCGGACTGCAGCTCGGACTGACCCCCTCTGGGCGGCTCTGACCAGTAGGTTCTGAGTCATGTTCGACGTCGGGCTCCTCGAGCTGGCCGTGATCGCCCTGGTGGCGGTCATCGTGCTGGGGCCCGACCGCCTGCCCGAGCTCGCCCGCCAGGCGGCCCAGCTGATCCACCGGGTCCGCGGGATGGCGACCAACGCCCGCGACGAGCTGCGCACCGAGCTCGGCCCCGAGTACGCCGACCTCCAGCTCCGCGACCTCGACCCGCGCGCGATCGTGCGCAAGCACATCACCGAGGCGATGGCCGACGTGGACCGCGAGCAGGCGCAGGCCTTCCAGGACGACAAGCTGCCGGAGGGCCAGGTCCCGCCCTACGACGTCGAGGCCACCTGACCCCTACGTCCGGTCGTCGCGTCGCTGGACCGCCACGAGGGCGGCGTACGGCAGC
>JACRAA010000050.1 GCA_016213595.1 Actinomycetota bacterium
ACGGGGCGTCGGTCAGCACGCCCCACAGCACAGGTCCGATGACACGACGACGCTCGCCGCGGACTCTGTGTTCATGGCGGCAGAACCTAGCACCAGGAAGGGGGTCTGGCGAAACATCTCACGTCCGCGAGCTGAGACGGGGGCATGTCCGCCCTTGTCCGAGAGGTGGGACCACCTCCAGCCGCTGCCAGTACCCTCGTGCTGTGCGACGCGGAGAGGTGTACCTGAGCGGGCTCGTTCTCGCCGGTCGGCGGGTGCTGGTCGCCGGCGGTGGCCGGGTCGCGGCCCGCCGCGTACCGGCGTTGCTCGAGGCCGGCGCAGTCGTACACCTCGTCGCGCCCGAGCTGGCACCGGAGCTGGCTGCTCTGGCGGCCACCGACCGTCTGGCGTGGTCGCAGCGAGCGGTCCGGGAGTCGGACTGTGACGGCGTGTGGCTGGTCCTCGCGCTCACGGACGAGCCCGAGGCGAACGCCATGCTCGCCGCCGCAGCGGAGTCGCAGCGCATCTTCTGCGTCCGTGCGGACGCCGCCGAGGGGGGCACCGCCTGGACCCCCGCGACAGGCCGCGTCGGGGACCTCCACCTGGGTGTCGTCTCCGGGTCGGGCCCCCGCACCGCCGCGAGAGCGCGCGATGTCGCCGTGTGGTCTCTGACAGGAGACCCGGACGTCGACGCACCGGCCGGATGGGTCACGCTCGTCGGGGGCGGGCCCGGCGACCCCGCGCTCCTCACCGATGGAGGCAGGCGGGCCGTACGCGCGGCTGACGTCGTGCTGTACGACAGGCTCGCGCCGCTCGCAGTCCTCGCCGAGGCGCCGCCGGGCGCCGAGCTGGTCGATGTCGGCAAGGTGCCGCGTGGCCGCCACACGCCCCAGGAGGCGATCAACGACCTGCTCGTACAGCATGCGCAGGCCGGCAGGCGAGTCGTACGGCTCAAGGGGGGCGACTCGTTCGTGTTCGGCCGCGGGGGCGAGGAAGCCCAGGCCTGTACGGCGGCAGGCGTGCCGGTGAGGGTGGTCCCCGGGGTCTCGTCGGCGGTCGCTGCCCCGGCGCTCGCCGGGATCCCCGTCACCCATCGCACCTTGTCCCAAGGCTTCACGGTGGTCTCCGGGCACGTGCCGCCGGGAGACCCCCGCAGCGATGTCGACTGGGTCGCGCATGCGAGGAGCAGGACCACGCTGGTCATCCTCATGGGCGTGGCCAACCTCGACACGATCTGCCGCACCCTCCAGGAGGCGGGCCTCGCACCCGACACCCCGGTCGCCGTCGTGACGGATGCAGGCTCCCCGCAGATGCGCGTCCTGCGGGCACGCTTGGCGGACATCGCGGCCGTCTCGGCCGCTGCCGGCGTCGAGCCCCCTGCCGTGACGGTCATCGGCGAGGTGGCCGCCCTGAACCTCCTCTAGGGAGGACCTCACTGTCCGCCTCTCGGACGGTCTCGGCTGTCCGCGTACTGGGACGTTGTTGAAATCTCCATGGTCGTCGGGCAGGGTGTGCGCCATGCAGCAGCGGGTAGCCACGACGCCGGACATGGTCCGCGCCGCCCTCTGCCTGCTCGATGCCACCTGTTGCGCCCTCTGAACCGCGCCCGCACTCTGTCCGCTGGGCTCGTTCATCCGGGCCATCTTGTGATGCGCGGCTGCGAGCCTCGACACCCTTCGAGGATCTATGACATCGACCAACCAACGCACCACGGCACCCTCGTCGGCCGCCTCCGAGCGGACCAACGGCCAGTGGGCCGTCGACGGCGGCCAGCCGCTCAATGCCAACGAGGAGTTCAAGGCCGCTGACAACGGCCTGAACGTCCGCCAGCGCATCATCGACACGTACTCCAAGGGTGGCTTCGCCTCTATCCCTGCCGACGACCTCAACGGCCGGATGCGGTGGTGGGGTCTGTACACGCAGCGCCGCCAGGGCATCGACGGGGGCCGCACCGGCACCGTCAGCGCCGAGGAGCTGTCCGACGAGTACTTCATGCTCCGGGTCCGCCTCGACGGTGGCGCCGTCACGACCGACCAGCTCAGGGTCCTCGCCGGTATCGGGGTCGACTTCGCCCGTGGCACCGCGGACATCTCGGACCGGCAGAACCTGCAGTACCACTGGATCCGGATCGAGGACGTACCGACGATCTGGCAGCGGCTCGAGGACGCCGGCATGCAGACGACCGAGGCGTGCGGCGACACCCCGCGCGTCATCATGGGCTCGCCGGTGGCAGGGATTGCGGCCGACGAGATCATCGACCCGACGCCCGCCATCACCGAGATCGTGGACAGGTTCATCGGCGACCCCGAGCTCGCCAACCTGCCCCGCAAGTTCAAGTCGGCCATCACCGGCCACCCCAGCCTGGACGTGGTCCACGAGATCAACGACATCTCCCTCGTGGGGGTGGTCCACCCGGAGCTCGGCCCTGGGTACGACCTGTGGGTCGGCGGCGCGCTGTCCGTCGCGCCACGGCTCGCGGAGAGGCTGGGCGCGTTCGTACCGCCCGAGCGGGCCGCCGAGGTCTGGTACGGGGTCGTCCGGCTCTTCCGTGACTACGGGTACCGCCGGCTGCGCAACCGCGCGCGCCTCAAGTTCCTGCTCGCCGACTGGGGCGCACAGAAGTTCCGCGAGGTGCTCGAGCGCGAGTTCCTGGACGGCCCTCTCCCCGACGGTCCCGCACCCTCGGCAGCCGCCCAGCCCGGTGACCACATCGGTGTCCACCGCCAGAAGGACGGGCGCCTGTACGTGGGGTTCGCGCCCACTGTCGGTCGGGTCGGCGGTCCCATCCTGAACGGTCTCGCCGATGCGGCCGAGGCGGCCGGCTCCGCGCGGGTCCGGTTCACCCCGTACCAGAAGGTCCTCGTCCTCGACGTGGAGGAGGAGAAGCTGGACGGGCTGCTGGAGGCTGCGCAGGCCCTCGGGCTCACGGCCACTCCGAGCCCGTTCCGGCGCTCGACGATCGCCTGCACCGGCATCGAGTACTGCAAGCTGGCCTTCGTCGAGACCAAGGGGCTGGCGGCCGCGACGATCAGCACCCTCGAGCAGCGGCTCTCCGACGTCACGCTCGACCGGCCCATCAGCCTGCACATCAACGGCTGCCCCAACTCCTGCGCCCGGATCCAGGTCGCGGACATCGGGCTCAAGGGCCAGGTGGCGAAGGGGCCCGACGGGGACAGGTTCTCGTTCCAGGTGCACCTTGGCGGCGGGCTGGCCGACGAGAGCCGGGACGAGGCCGAGCTCGGCCGTACCCTCCGTGGGCTCAAAGTGGCGGCCGATGAGCTGCCGGACTATGTGGAACGCGTCGTCCGGCGCTTCCAGGACAGCAAGAACCAGGGCGAGACGTTCTCCGCCTGGGTGCACCGGATCGACGAGGAGGCACTGCGATGACGGTCCAGACCCATGGTCCCGGACGGGTCCGCAGCACGGAGGAGCTGAAGGCTCTCGCCGACGCGGCCGCAGTCGAGCTCGCCGACGCCAGCGCCGAGGAGGTGGTCGCCTGGGCGGGCGCGACGTTCGGCGGAAGCCTCGCCGTCGCCTGCTCGATGGCGGGTGACACGGTCCTGCCGCACCTCGTGGCAGCTGCCGTGCCCGGCGTCGACGTGCTGTTCCTCGACACGGGCTACCACTTCCTCGACACCCTGGCGACGCGCGATGCCCTCGCCGAGGTGATCGACGCGCGCATCGTCAACGTGCTGCCCGTACAGACCGTCGCCGAGCAGGATGCCCAGTACGGGCCGAAGCTTCACGACCGCGACCCGGCACTGTGCTGCCAGCTGCGCAAGGTGGACCCCATCGACCGTGAGCTGGCAACGTACGAAGCCTGGGTCACGGGGATCCGCCGCGAGGACAACGCGCTGCGGGCGAACACGGCCCTCGTCGAGTGGGACGCCCGCCACCAGCTGGTCAAGGTGAACCCCCTGGCCGCGTGGTCCTTCGACGACCTCATCGGCTACGCCCAGGAGCATGGCGTGCCGTTCAACCTCCTGCTCACCTCGGGCTACC
>JACRAA010000250.1 GCA_016213595.1 Actinomycetota bacterium
CCGTGTCGTACGTCACCACGTACGGCACGAGGGCCGAGGCCGAGCAGGACCCCGAAGACTGGTGGCGGGCGGTCTGCGAAGCCACCCGCCACCTCCTTCACTCGACGGGGACGTCCCCGTCCGCCATCACCGGCATCTGTGTGGGCGGCACGATGATGTGCGTCGTCCTCGTCGACCACGCCGGCGTCCCGCTCCGGCCCGCCATGATCTGGGCCGACCAGCGCGCGAGCGCCGAGGCCGCCGAGCTCGCGGACTCGTTCGGGGACGAGGAGGCGTACCGGATCACCGGGAACCGCCTCGCCGCCACCTACAACCTCCCCAAGCTCATGTGGCTGCAGCGCCACGAACCGGCCCTCGTCGAGCGCGCCTACCGCGCCATCGGCCACAAGGACTACGTCAACGCCCGCCTGACCGGCATCATCGCCACCGACTTCACCGACGCCTCCTCGACCGCTGCGTACGACCTCGCCGGCCACAGCTGGTCCGACGCGGTCATCTCCGCGAGCGGCGTCGAGTCCCGCCTCATGCCCCTCGTCGTCGAGAGCACCCGCGTCCTCGGGCCGCTGACCCGTGCCGCGGCGGAGGAGCTGGGCCTCACCACGGCGACCGTCGTCGTCGCCGGCGGAGGCGACGGCCCCATGGCCGCGGCGGGTTCCGGCTGCGTCATCCCGGACACCCCCGGCTACGTCTGTCTCGGCACCTCGGCCTGGTACTCGCGCACCAGCACGCGACCCGTGCTCGACCCGCTGCGGCGCTCCTTCACACTCGGACACGTCGTCCCCGGCGCGTACGTGCCGACCGCCACCACGCAGGCGGGCGCCGGCACGCTCGAATGGCTGCGCGACGCCGTCGCGCCCGACATGTCGATCGCCGACCTCGTGGCGGAAGGGCTGACCGCCGAGGCGGCCTCGACGGGGCTGTACTTCCTGCCGTACCTCACGGGTGAGCGCACCCCCTGGTGGAACCCGCTCGCGAGCGGGGTCATGGCCGGCCTGCGCCGCCATCACGGACGCCCCGAGATGGTCCGCGCAACCCTCGAGGGTGTCGCCTTCGGCCTCGCGCTCTGCATGGAGCCCCTCGTCCTCCCTGATGAGCCCGTCGACGTCGTGGGCGGGGGAGCGGCGAGCGACGGCTGGCTCCAGCTCTTCGCGGACATCTGGGCGAGGCCCGTACGGCGCCGATCGGTGACGGCCGGCGCCACCAGCCTGGGCGTCGCGATCACCGGGCTCGTCGGTCTCGGCGCGCTCGACTTCTCCGCAGCCCCCACGCTGTCGACCGTGGAGCGGGAGGTCGACCCCTCGTCCCGGCTCGACGAGTACCAGGACCACAAGGAGCGTTTCGTCGCGACCTACCTCGCCGCTGCCCCGTGGTTCGAGGGGGCAGGCGCGTGACGACGATCTACGACGTGGCGCAGCGCGCCGGCGTCAGTCCGGCGACCGTGTCCCGAGTGTTCAACGGGACGAAGGTGTCGGCGGCGAAGGAGGCTGCGGTACGGGCCGCGGCCGCCCACCTCGGGTTCGTCCCCAACGGCAACGCGCGCCGGCTGCGGATGGGGAGCTCACAGATCATCGCGGTGCTCATCCCCGACATCGAGAACTCCTACTTCACGGCACTGACCCGAGGCGTCACCGACGTCGCGCGTGCGGCCGGCTACTCCGTGATGCTCGGCAACACGGACGAGAGCCCCCAGCTCGAGGCGGAGCTCGTCTCGGCTGCGGTCGGGGACGTCGCAGGCATCATCGTGGCCCCCACGAGCGACACCGCGGACTACTCGCTCCCCCTGGGGCGTGGGGTCCCCGTGGTGGCGGTCGACCGTGACGCCCCCCTCAGCAAGGTCGACGTCGTGGTCGCCGACAACGTCGCCGGCGCGATGGACGCCACGCAGCGGCTCTTCGAGCTCGGCTTCCAGCGCGTCGCGTGCGTCTCGGGACCGGAGCACGTCATGACGGCCGACCTCCGCGTCGAAGGATGGCGCCGGGCCTGGGAGCAGCGGTTCGGCGGGCCTCCGCCGGCAGAGCTGTGCAGGCGCGTCCCGTACACCGTGGACGGCGGCGACGAGGCAACCGCGTCGTTGATGAGGCTCAGCGAGCCGCCCGACGCGATCTTCGCGGGCAACAACAGGATCGCGGTCGGAGCCGTACGCAACCTCATCGGCGTCGGGCTCGACCTCTCGGACTTCGGGGTCGTCTCCCTCGGGGAGCTGCCCCTCACCCTGTACATGCCGCGAGGCCTGGTCGTCACGCACCTGCCAGCGCGAGAGCTCGGCACCCGAGCGGCAGAGATGCTCCTCGAGCGCATCAACGGCTACATCGAACCACCTCGCCGCGAGGTGCTCGCCACCGTCGTCACGCACGACCAGCACGCCTTCGCCATGGCCCCTGAGCGGGCGGCGACCCCCTTGACCTACACAACATAGAGAAGGAGTTCCCCGATGACGTACGCATTCCCGACACCGGCGACCCGTCCGGTGGCGCAGCCGAAGACGGTCTACACCGTGGCGAGCGGTGACCTGCGCCTGACGACCAACCTCAAGACCTGGGCCATGCAGCAGCAGGTGGAGGCCGAGTTCGCCGCGGCGGTCAACGCCCTCGGCTGGCAGGTGAAGCGTGCCCATGGCGTCGACCCGGTGACCAGCCACGGCTTCATCGACAACCAGCGCCGGGGCATGGACATCTTCGCCTCCATCCCCCTGGACGCGCCGCTCGTCGTGGTCGAGGCCGTCTGGCAGTACAGCCACCACGTGCTGTCCGGGCTGCGCGACCACACCGGCCCCATCCTCGTCGTGGCGAACTTCGCCGGTGACTTCCCCGGCCTCGTCGGCCTGCTCAACCTCACCGGGTCGATGACGAAGGCGGGCATCAAGCACTCGTCCCTGTGGAGCAAGGACTTCACGGACGACTGGGCTCGTGAGCAGCTCCAGACCTGGCTCGAGACGGGCGAGATCGTCCACGACGAGTCGCACGTACGGGACCTGCCGGCACTGCCCGACTCCGAGGAGAAGAAGCTCGGCGTCGCGCTCGCCGACGAGCTGCAGCAGAACAAGGCCATCCTCGCCGTCTTCGACGAGGGCTGCATGGGCATGTACAACGCGATCTTCGACGACGAGCTCATCAACCCGTACGGCATCTACAAGGAGCGCCTGAGCCAGTCGGCCCTGGTCGCGGAGATGAACAAGGTCAGCGACGAGGAGGCCGACGCCGTGCGCCGCTGGCTCGACGAGGCCGGCATGACGTTCCACATGGACAACGACGGCGACTGGAAGGAATGTCTGAACGACTCCCAGCTGGCGAGCCAGTTCAAGATGTACATCGCGGCCGTACGGATCGCGAACGACTTCGGCGCCGACGCGGTGGGCATCCAGTACCAGCAGGGGCTCAAGGACCTCGTGCCGGCGTCCGACCTCGCCGAGGGACTGCTCAACAACGTCGAACGGCCGCCGGTGTACGCGCGGGACAGCCACGAGGAGCTGTACGCGGGCCGCGCCCTTCCCCACTTCAACGAGGTGGACGAGGGCGTCGCCATCGACGCGCTCATCACGAACCGGGTGTGGACGGCCATGGGCCTCGACCCGGCGACCACCCTCCACGACGTCCGCTGGGGCGACGAGTGGGACGGCGACTTCGTCTGGGTGCTGGAGATCTCCGGGTCCGTCCCGGCCTCCCACCTCGGCGGGTACGCCAACGCGCACAGCTACCGCCAGTCGTACTACTTCTTCCCCCTGGGCGGCGGCACGCTGGCCGGGGTCTCGAAGCCGGGCGAGATCGTCTGGAGCCGTGTGTTCCAGATGGACGGCGAGGTGCATGTCGACCTCGGTCGCGGCACGTGCGTCGAGATGCCGGACGAGGAGGTGCAGCGGCGGCTCAACGCCACCAACCCCGAGTGGCCGATCATGAACGCCATCCTGCACGGCGTCTCCCGCGACCAGCTCATGGCCCGCCACAAGGCCAACCACCTCAACGTCGCGTACGCACCGGACGCCGAGACCGCCGACAAGGCGCTCGTCGCGAAGGCTGCGATGTTC
>JACRAA010000258.1 GCA_016213595.1 Actinomycetota bacterium
AGGCTGGTGGCAACCGCCCCCCAATCGACGGTCGCCGGTGCCGGCGCATCGGGCCCCGTAGGCGCCGCTCGCAGCGCCCGGACCTGTTGCAGCACCGGCTGCAATTCCAACCACCGGCCTTGCAGACTGCCGCCTCAGAACCTTCGTCACGTCGCACGCCGCGTTCGGCTACCTCGCCGAGCGGTACGGGCTCGAGCAGGTGGGGATCACGGGGCTCGCTCCGGACACCGAGCCCACCCCTGCACACCTGGCCGCCGTCCAGACCATCGCCCACGAGAAAGGGGTGACCACCATCTTCTCCGAGACACTCGCGTCGCCGGCCCTCGCTGACGCTCTCGCCAAGGACCTCGGCCTGCGGACCGACGTCCTCGACCCCTTGGAGGGCATCACGTCCCAGTCCCGAGGCACTGACTACCCTTCGGTCATGCGCAGCAACCTCAGCGCTCTGAGGGAGGCGAACGGATGTCGGTGAGTCCTGTCGTCGTCGACGACGTGAGCGTGAGCCTGGGCGGTGTACCGGTCCTCCGTGACGTCTCGTTCACCGTGGACGAGGGCGAGGTCGTCGCGCTGCTCGGCGGGAACGGCTCCGGCAAGACGACGCTGGTCCGTGCAGTGCTCGGTCTCGTACCTCATCTCCGCGGCCGGATCTCCCTCTTCGGAACGCCCTTGGCACAGTTCGGGGAGTGGTCCCGGATCGGGTACGTACCGCAGCGGGCGTCCGTGTCGATGCACTCCACGACCGTGCGTGAGCTCGTGTCGTCGGGCACTCTGTCGTCACGGAAGCTGTTCACCAGGCTCGGTCGTGCGCGACGGGCTCGAGTGAGCGAGGTGATCGAGCGGGTAGGGCTGTCCGCGAAGGCGGACGATGCGTTCGTCCACCTCTCGGGAGGTCAGCAGCAGCGGGTCCTCATCGCCAGGGCGCTCGTGTCATCCCCGGCCCTCCTCGTCATGGACGAGCCGTTCGCCGGCGTCGACCTCAGCACGCAGCAGCGCCTCTCGGACCTCGTCGGCAGCCTCCACGCAGACGGCATGTCAGTACTCGCGGTCCTGCACGAGACGGAGGTCTTCGCGCCCCTCATCGACCGCACGGTCGTTCTCCGCGAAGGACGAGTGGCGGCTGAGACCGTGGTCGAGACGCACTCGGGACACGGGCACGAGTCGGAGCCGCCGGTCCGTACGGTGCGGCTGATCGAGGAGGTACGGCCATGGAAGTGATCACCCTGGCCTTCATGCAGCGCGCCCTCGTGGCGGCCATCCTCACGGGTCTCGTGGCGCCGGCCATCGGCACGTACGTGGTGCAGCGCCGGCTCTCCCTCCTCGGCGACGGGCTCGGCCATGTCGCGATCGCAGGCGTCGGACTGGCACTGCTCACGAACACCAGCCCCCTGCCCGTGGCGGTGGTCGTCTGTGTCGCCGGCGCCGTCGGGATCGAGCTCCTGCGGGAACGCGGCCGGGCCCGGGGCGACGTCGCGCTGGCTGTCCTCTTCTACGGCGGCCTCGCCAGCGGAGTGCTCATGGCCGGTGCGGCTGGCCAGGGTGTGGGGACCCTGTCCAACTACCTGTTCGGCTCGCTCACCAGCGTCACCACCTCCGACCTGGCCATCGTCGGCGTTCTCGGCGTCGCGGTGCTGCTGGCGGCCATCGGCCTGGCGCCCCAGCTGTTCGCGGTCTGTGCCGACGAGGACTTCGCCCGCGTCCTGGGGCTCCGCGTCCGCGCGTACAACCTGCTCATCGTCGTGCTCGCGGCCGTCACCGTGACGACGGCGATGCGGACCGTCGGCCTGCTGCTCGTCAGCGCGCTCATGGTCATCCCCGTCGCCACGTCGCAGAACGTGTTCAAGGGTTTCCGCGCCGGCGTTTACGGGGCCATGGGCATCGGGGTGACCGTGGCGATCAGCGGCGTCTTCGGGTCGTTCTACGCGGACGTGCCACCCGGCGCCTTCATCGTCGTCCTCGCCATCGGCGCGTTCGCCCTGTCCTGGCCGGTCACGTCGTGGCGGCACCGGCACCGTCCGCTCGCGTCGGTCGACGAGGTGGGGCCGCTGCCTCACGAGCCGACGCCGGCCCACGAGCACGTCCACGGCCCGGGCTGCGGCCACCGCGTGGTCGAGCACGGCGACCACGTCGACTACGTCCATGAAGGCCACCGGCACGTGGCCCACGCCGACCACTACGACGAGCACTGACCGTGGACGGGCCCATGCCGCGCCGTACGACGAGGCAGCGGACGACGATCAGCCAGTTCCTCTCCCGCGCCGGGGACTTCCGGACCGCCCAGCAGATCCACGAGCAGCTCCGCGCCAGCGGCGAGAGCATCGGCCTGGCGACCGTCTACCGGACCCTGCAGTCCATGGCCGAGTCCGGTGAGGTCGACGTGGTGCGTACGGCCGACGGCGAGTCCGCCTACCGCCGCTGCGCCACGACCGGCCATCACCACCATCTGAGGTGCCGTCGCTGCGGTCGTACGGAGGAGATCATGGCCCGCGCCGTCGAGTCCTGGGCCGCCACGATCGCCGCAGAGCACGGCTTCACGGACGTGTCGCACGACGTGGAGCTGTACGGACTCTGCGCCCCGTGCTCGGCTCACGCGGCAGCCATCCACTGACTCGACCGCCTGTCCGCCTCCACCGATCCTGCCGGAGGTCTATCCAGAGTGCCCCCGCGTCCCTAGGCTCTCCTCCAATCTCGTGGGAGACCGCGTGCTTGGGGAGCCCACGGCGACCACCCGCCATTCGCGGGTGACGGATCAGGCCGGGCAGCGAGGCCCGGCGGGATGAAAGGCACACGATGCGATCAGGTTCCATTCGTCGATCCCTGCTCGTCGCGGGGCTCTCGGCCGGCATCACGTTCGCCGGCACACTCCCGACAGCGGTCGCCGCCCCTGCGGCACCCTCCGTTCCCACCCAGGCGGTCCAGACGGGCGGCCTCCAGAGCTACCTCGTCCTGTACCGGGCCGGCGGGAGCGCCGCGGGGGCGTCCCTGCAGGCGATCTCGCTCGCCGGCGGCTCCTTGGTCCAGAACTACTCCGCCATCGGAGTGGCCGTGGTCTCGTCGTCCGTCGCGGACTTCGCCGCCCGCCTCCACGCGGCGGACCCCAGCGTGGACGCCACCTCAGCCACGGCGTCCTTCGGTGTCTCGATCGGCGGAGGTGTTGCGACCGCCGACGCGTCACCCGACCCAGCACCAGCCGCCCCCGCTCCCGGTAGCGATAGCTTGTCGGGCCTGCAGTGGGACATGGTCCAGATCCACGCCCCCGAGGCGCGCGCGCTCAACGGCGGCAGCTCGTCAGTCGTCGTGGGTGACATCGACACCGGCCTCGACTACACACACCCCGACCTGGCACCGAACGTCGACTTCTCCCGCTCGGTCTCGTGTGTCGGCGGCGTTCCCAACACGAGTCCTTCCGCATGGATGGACGACAACGGCCACGGCACCCACACCGCGGGCACGATCGCAGCGGCCAAGAACGGCCTCGGCATCGTGGGAGTCGCCCCGAACGTCAAGATCGCCGGTATCAAGGCCGGCGACGCGGCCGGGTTCTTCTTCCCGGAGGCCGTTGTCTGCTCCTTCATGTGGGCCGCCACCCACGGCATCCAGGTGACGAACAACAGCTACTTCGCGGACCCATGGCTGTTCAACTGCAAGAACGACCCCGAGCAGCGGGCCATCTGGGAGGCCGAGCGGCGCGCGATCAGGTATGCCCAGCAGAACGGCACGACCGTCGTCGCGGCCGCCGGCAACCAGGCGGACGACCTCGCCCACCCGACCATGGACGCCACCAGCCCCGACAACACCACACCCGTGGTGCGCGACATCACGAACGCGTGCGCCGTGGTGCCGGCTGAGGTTCCTGGTGTGGTGGCCGTGTCAGCTACGGGGAACACCCTCCTCAAGTCCTTCTACTCCAGCTACGGCGTCGGAGTGGTCAGCGTCGCCGCCCCCGGCGGCGACTCGGTGCTCGGGCGGACCGCAGCCGCGCCCAACGGACGCGTCCTGTCGACCTACCCGGCGAGCCTGATGTCCACCTGCCTGCGAAAGGTGGTCGACCCGACCGGCGCCACGTACTGCTACCTCCAGGGCACCTCGATGGCGTCACCCCACGTCGCCGGTGTGGCTGCGCTCATCGCGAGCACGGGGGCCAACGCCGGTCAGGTCGCCTCGAGGCTCGCAAACACGGCCGACGCGATCGCCTGCCCCACGGACCTGTCGGTCTACAGCTTCTTCCCCGCGTTCGACAACGGCGCCCCGCAGGTGTGCACGGGCGGGAAGGGGTACAACTCGTTCTACGGCCACGGCCAGGTCAACGCTCTGACGGCGGTCAGCTGAGCCTCCGGCGCAAGCGGTTGTAGCCGCGCACGCCGTCACGTCCGTGCCGCCACGTCGGTCGATCTCGGCGGACGTGACGGCACCGGTCGTCCCAGCCATCAGTCCACGATGACAGCCTGACGACCGGGCTTGGCCGTGCCACGATGAAGGGGACCGAGACGACACTGTCCGTGCGACTGCCGTCCGTCTCGAGGGAGGTTTCACATGACCCTGGACCACGCGACGAAGAGTCGGCTCGAGTTCGCAGGCGTCGGCGCCCTGACGGTGCTGACGTGGTACGCGCTACCGGATGTCCTGCACAGCAGGCCGGGGCGAGCGCTGGTCAAGGCGGTGCTTCTCGGCGTGACCGCGGCCGGCGCCGGCACCATCCCGCAGGTGTATCCGATGGCCCGCGAACCGAGTCCGGCACGCGCAGGAGGTGCGGCGAGGCCTGCCCCTGCCGGCCGTGCCGTTGCCGCTGCTGCCCTGGGCACCCTGCTGACCGTCTGGTTCGAGAAGGTCGTCTTCGCTGCCGGCGAGCGGCGCCGTACGGACGGGGCGCGCTGCGCGCACACACGTGCTGCAGCGGAGATCGCCCTGCTCACCGGCGCGGCGGCGCTGATCGACTGGACCGGAGCGTCCAGGGCCGACAGCTGACTCGCGTTCCCGGGACGGCAGTTCTCTCGCGGCCTTTGCGTACCTCCATCCCGAGCGCGTGGGGTGGGCGCCGGAGCGATCAGTAGCCCGGGCCGCCACCGGCGAAGAACCACAGCGCCGACGTGAGCCAGAGGACGACCAGGATGGTGAACAGCAGGCCACCGAGCAGGGGCAGCGCCCAGGCTGGGACACGTCGACTGCTCAGCGTGAGCATCTTGGCCACGAAGACGCCGTAGAACGCGCAGCCCGCCAGCGAGTGCGCCAGGACCCGGACGCCGTACGTCCCGAAGCCGAGCGCCCACAGGCAGGAGAACGCGACCGGGAGCGACACCAGAACCGCCAGGACTCCCGAGACCCGGTGGGTCACCGCGGTCGCCGCGGACGGCGAGCCGCGCCCGATCCGCCCGTACATCCGGAGGGCCGTGACGACCTGGACGACGCCGAGCACCGCCGTGGCGGTCGCCAGCGACACCTTCATCGAGATCACGTCGGGGAAACCGAGGGTCGTCGGGACGCTCGAGACGCCATGGAACCGGCCGAAGACGCCCAGGGCGAGGGAGACGGCAGCGCCGACGAGGATGAACACGACCAGGAGGCCCGAGCCAGCCTGGGCGCGTGCCGCACGCTCGTCGGACGGAAGCGATGTCATGGTCCTCCTCCTGCCCAGGTCACCAGCCTCGCTGGCGCCACTCCTCCAGATGCGGGCGTTCGTCCCCGAGAGTCGTGGGAAGACCGTGGCCCGGGTGCACGACCGTGTCGTCGCCGTACACGTCGAAGATCCGGGTCGTCACGTCTCCGAACAGCGACGCGAACCGCTCCGGGTCCTGGTTGGTGTTGCCGACCCCGCCCGGGAACAGGGAGTCGCCGGTGAAGAGGTGTACGGGCAGGTCGGGGCCCGGGTCGTACGCGAGGCAGATCGAGCCGGGAGTGTGACCGCGGAGGTGGATCACGGTGAGGTCGAAGCCCTCCACGGCCACGATGTCGTGGTTCTTGAGCTGGACGTCCGGCCGGATGCCGGTCTGCCCCGCAATGGCGGCGGCATCGCCGGCGCCCGACGCGGTACGGACCCCCGTCTCGTCGACGAGCTCGCGGAGGGCGCGGATGTGGTCGTAGTGGGAGTGCGTCGTGATGATGAGGGACAGGCGGGTCGTCTCCGACGCGTCGTTCGCTGAGGCGTCGAGCATGCGCCGGATCTTGCGGATGCCGCCGGCCGCGTCGATGAGGACCTGTGCCCCACTGTCCTTGCTCGTCACGAGGTAGACGTTGTTGTTCATCTCCGAGACGGCGACGCGACGGATCGTGACCAGCGGCAGGTCATAGAGGCTTACATCATCCGGCATAGCC
>JACRAA010000254.1 GCA_016213595.1 Actinomycetota bacterium
AGTAACGCCCGGCCAGCGCAGGTCCCGGAATCGGCGGCTCAGCGCGAACCGGCGACGGCCCTCAGCTCGACACCCCGGCGCAGCTCCCGGCCCAGCTCGTGCTCGGTCGGTCCCGGCCGTACAGCGCGCAGTGCCATCAGGATCGCCGCGAGGTCGACGAGCTCCTGCAACGCTGCCCCCACGATCGCGGGCAGGACGCCCCATACGGTGACCAGCATGAGGCCCACGCTGATGATGATGCCCAGCCAGATCGCCTGGAGGGCGATCCGTACGGTCCGCTGCGCGATCGCGACGCTGGTGGCGACACGGCTGAGGTCGTCGAGCATGATGACGACGTCAGCGGACTCGCTTGCCGCGGTCGCGCCCTTCGCCCCCATCGCGATGCCGACGTCCGCGGCGGCGAGCACGGGGGCGTCGTTGACGCCGTCCCCCACCATCGCGACCGGTCGGAGCGGGAGGGCCGCGACCTGGGCGACCTTGTCAGCGGGCAGGAGGCCGGCCCGTACGTCGTCGATGCCGATCTGCTCGGCGACATGGGTGGCTGTGACGACGGCGTCGCCGGTGAGCATCGCAACGGTGCGCACACCGAGGCGGTGCAGAGCGTGCAGGGTCGCGGGGGCGTTGTTCCGGACCTGGTCCGTCAGCAGGATCCGTCCCAGGTAGCCCTCGGTGGTGCCCACGTGGATGGCGATGTGACCGGGCGGAACGGGCCTGTCCGACGGCGTGTGACCCGTGAGGCGCTCGACGTGGCCGGCGTTGCCGACGGCCGTGAGCCGACCGAGGATCTCTGCGGTCATCCCCGCCGCGGTCGTCTCCTCCACGCCGACGGCGTCGGGGATGCGCAGCTGCTTGTGCCGCGCTGCGTGGACGATCGTCTTGGCGAGCACGTGGGCCGAGAAGGTCTCGGCAGCAGCCGCGACTCGCAGGAGGTCGTCCGCGGTCGTGCCGTCGGCCGGCTCGATGAGGTCGACGACAGGCTGGCCGTGTGTCAGTGTCCCCGTCTTGTCGAGCGCCACCGTCCGCGTCCGGGCCAACGTCTCCATGACCGCGCCCGACTTGACGATCACGCCGCTGCTCGCTGCGCGGCTCATCCCCGCGAGGAACGCGACCGGCGCCGCGATCAGCAGCGGGCAGGGTGTGGCGACCACGAGCACCTGGGCGAACCTGACCGGGTCACCGGAGACCCACCACGCGATGCCGGCGATCACCAGCGACACCAGGGTGAACGGCACGGCGTACCTGTCCGCGAGGCGCACGATCGGGGACTTGCTGTCCGCAGCGGCCTGGACGAGGTCGATGATCTGCTGGTACTGGCTGTCCTTCGCGGCCAGCGTGGCCCGTACGAACGCGACCCGCTGCTGGCTGACCGATCCCGACAGCACCTGCTCGCCCGGCAGGTGCTCGACCGGCAGCGACTCGCCGGTGAGCGAGGACTCGTCGAACGATGCCCCGTCCCCCTCGAGCAGTCCGTCCACCGGGACCACCTCACCCGGCCGTACCATCACCAGGTCGCCGGCGACCACGTCATCGATGGGTACGTCGACGAAGGCCCCCGTGGCGTCGGCGCGATGGGCCAGCCGCGGCGCACGCTCGAGGAGGGCGGAGATCTCACGGTGTGCCCTCGCGTTGGCATAGTCCTCCAGCGCCTCACCGCCGGTGAGCATCAGCACGACGATCAGTGCCGCCCAGTGGTCGCCGACCAGCACGGTCGCGGTGATGGCGGTGACGGCGAGGACGTCCAGACCGAAGATGCCGTGCAGCAGGTCCCGGATCATCGACCATGCCTGCCACGCGGCGACCGCCAGGGCGTAGCCCCCGACCAGCCAGCCCGAGGCCGTGCCTGAGCCGGTGACCAGCAGGACGAGCCCCACGACGCCCACGCCGAGCGTCGTGGCCACTACCGGATATCGTCGGGAAAGCTCGATGGGGATCACGGGACGATCATCCCGTCCTAACCGGCGATTATCTACGAAGGAATGCCTGACCTTATTCCTGATAACTGCTGGCTGACGCGACGGCGGTGATTCTCGGTCGCCATTCATTCCGTCGGCGAGAATAGTGGGCTCGCATTGTTGGTGACGGCCTTTGCCCTGCCGGCGACGACCACGTGAGGCCTCCTGCCTGAGCTCGGCGAAAGGGTCTATCCCTGAAGTGGCCGCGAGGCTAGGTTAGGCATGCCTAAGCCTGATGCCGAACACAGGAGGGAGAGACGACCGCCCTGAGCGCCCTGTCGCCTCTGCGGTCGAGGAGACCCCATCTCGACCTGGTCGACCTCCGGTGAAGACGCGTGTATCTGCCAACACAACGGAGGGATGCAACGTGACTCGATCACGGCATTATCGTCTGGCCGCCACCGTGGGAGCTCTCAGCCTCGGACTGGCCATGTCGGCCACCACCCCGGCTCTGAGCGTCGCAACCGCGACAATCTCGGCCTGGTACCCGACGCCGCAGCAGGCGACGCCCAAGCAGTGGACGTACCTGTCGTCCGCGGACGCGGCGCCAGGCCCCGGGTACAGCTCGGTGTCGCGCCACTTCACACCGATCGGCATCCAGGGCTCGTACAACCTGGGTCCGCTCTTCGCGCAAGGCTTCGACGGCCGCGGCAAGACGATCGCGATCGTCGACTCGTTCGGCTACCCGCAGGCGGCCGCGGACCTCGAGACCTTCAGCCGCGCGTACGGTCTCCCCCTGATGTGCGGGATGCCGGGCGTTACCTGTCAGCCCGGTATGCCGACGTTCTCGACGCTCACGTTCGGCAACCACCAGGTCAAGGCGCCGCCGGACACGAGCCAGTCGCCCGGCCAGGAGGCCAGCAACGCCTGGTCGCTGGAAGTCGCCCTCGACATCGAGTACGCCCACACCACGGCACCCGGGGCGAACATCCTTCTCGTCGCCACGCCCACCGCCGAGACTCTCGGCGTGCAGGGCTTCCCGAACATGATGGACGCCGAGCAGTACGTCGTCGACAACCACCTCGCTGACGTGGTGACCCAGAGCTTCGGCGCGGCGGAGGGTTCGTTCGCGTCC
>JACRAA010000255.1 GCA_016213595.1 Actinomycetota bacterium
ACGGACAAACCTCTGGTGTGCCAGTTGTTCTGCCAAGAGCACGGCTGGTTGGCTACGTTGGGAAGTGATAACCGCTGAAAGCATCTAAGCGGGAAGCACGCTTCAAGATGAGGGCTCCCACAGAATAATCTGGTAAGGCCCCCGGAAGAACACCGGGTTGATAGGTCGGATGTGGAAGAACGGCAACGTTCGGAGCTGACCGATACTAATAGGCCGAGGGCTTGTTTTCATACAAAGATGCTACGCGTCCACTGTGAGGTTCCCGAGATACGGTCGGGAACCGCGATCAACATCTCAATAGAGTTACGGTGATCATGGCGAAGGGGAAACGCCCGGCTACATTCCGAACCCGGAAGCTAAGCCCTTCAGCGCCGATGGTACTGCACGGGGGACTGTGTGGGAGAGTAGGACGTCGCCGGACATATAAACACCCCTTGGGTGTGCAGAAATGCACTCACCCAAGGGGTGTTTGTTGTTGTCAGACAGGGTCTACGGCAGGATGGCGGACGTGAACAGACAAGGTGCGGACGGACGCAGCGACGACTCCCGAGGGGGACGTAGCGAGGGTTCCCGCGGCGGCTATGACCGCCGGAGCTCGGCGCCCGGGACGGGCGCGGGCGGCAGGGGCGAGGACGCTGCGCGGCCAGCGTCGGGTCGAGGTGCCGGCAGCAATGACCGTGGTGGCTCGTCGGGCACAGGTGCTCGCAACAGCGCAGGTGCTCCCAACAGCGCAGGCGCTCCGAACAGCGGTGGTTATCGCGGCGAGCGCAGGGACGACCAGGGCGCGCGCGGCGACCGGAGGGATGAGCGAGGCGTCGCCGGGAACCGTACTGGTGGTGTCGGTGGCGGCGCCCGTGGTGGCCGCCGGGACAGCGAGGGGTTCCGGAAGGACTCAGGACTCTCTGGCGAGCGGTCGTACAGGCCGGACCGGGAGTCGGGCACGTACCGGCCAGCCTCTAGTGGACCGAGGAGCAACGACCGGGCGGCCGGCAGCAGGGCCGCGGGGAGTCGGGGAGGATCGGCGCCCAGGCCGTACGGAAGCAGGGAGAATGGCGAGTCCAGGCCGTACAGCAGTAGGGACAGTGGCGAGCGCAGGCCGTACGGGAGCAAGGACAGTGGCGAGCGCAGGCCGTACGGCAACAGGGACAGTGGCGAGCGCAGGCCGTACGGCGGCAGGGACGCCGACCAGCGCAGGACTGAGGGCCGTGGCGAGCAGTTCGCAGGCAGGGGAGAGGCGCGGGGCACGTCACGTGGGCCGGAGGACCGGCCGTTCCGAGAGCCGCGTGAAGGCAGATCGTCCTGGGCGCCTCGTGAAGGCACGCCGGATGCCCGGGATCGACGGTCCTCGGGTTCGTACGACGATCGGCGCGACCGATCTGTGAGCTCTCGTCCAGCGACGGGGTACGGCAGGACCTCTGGGACCGGTCGGCCTGACAGGGACCGCGATGAGCGCCCGGCGGGATCTCGGTACCAGGGTGTTGAGGGTCGCACAGACGGGCCCAGCCGTGCGTCCGCGCCACGCTCTGGAGCCTCCAGCTATCGCGACCGGCCTCAGGCAGGCGAGCGCGCACCGCGTCGTGAGGGCTCCCGCCCGGCGACGGGTTCATATGGCGGCAACCGGCAGGACCGGGGGGACCGGGGCCCGCGAAGCGGGGGGCGCCGTGACGAGCAGCAGCCCCACGCACAGAGGTTCGTGCGCACGTCGGAGCAGTCCGGACCACCGATGCCACGCCCGGACCGCGGTGTCCGTGAGGCGCCGCCGCCCGGAGTGGGCCCGCGGGCGAACGAGCCCGAGGCGCCGGAGGTCGACCCCCGGGACGTGCCCCGCAACGTCCGCGCCGAGCTGAAGAGCCTTCCCAAGGAGCTTGCGACGATCGTCGGGGCGCACCTCGTGGCTGCCGGCGAGCTCATCGAGACCGACCCCGAGTCCGCGTACGCGCACGCCGAGGCCGCGAAGCGACGTGCCGCCCGGCTGCCCATCGCTCGCGAGGCGCTCGCGGAGACGGCGTACGCGGCAGGGCATTTCGACGTGGCCCTCACCGAGTTCCGCGCGCTCCGGCGGATGACGGGTTCGCCCGACTACATCGCCGTCCTCGCTGACTGCGAGCGCGCGCTCGGCCGTCCCGACGCCGCCCTGCGGCTCGTCCGGGAAGGGGAGGCGTCCGTCAAGGACCCTTCGCTCCTCGTGGAGCTGCGCATCGTGCAGGCCGGCGCCCGTGCCGACTCAGGACAACGGGCCGAGGCCCTGCGCCTCCTGGCGGCGGAGATCGAGTCGCCCCGCGGCGTCGTCCCGAAGCCCGCACAGGCTCGGCTTCGTTACGCGTACGCCGCCCTGCTCCTCGAGCAGGGCGACCGGGACGCAGCTGAGGAATGGGTCACGTCCGCGGCACGGATCGACCCCGAGGGTACGGATGCCCTTGACCGCCTCGACGAGCTCAACGGCATGGTCCTCATCACGGACTTCGACGACGAGGACGACGACGAGGACACGGAGGAGGCCGAGGCTGAGGTGGAGACCGACGACGAGGAGCCCGACGAGGAACCCGACGCGGACGACGAGGACGAGGTCGGGGAGCCAGTGGCCGACGAGGACTCGGTCGAGCTGCTCTCGGAGGAGGACGACATCGCGGGTGTGCTGCGAGAGATCGACGAGCCGGTCGCGACGGAGGACTCCGACTCGTGAGCACGGTCATTGACGCGAACGACGCCGCGCTGTTCGACCTCGACGGGGTCATCTACATCGGCGACTCAGCGGTGCCGGGTGTGGCCGACACCATCGCCGGGCTGCGCGAGCGCGGTGTCCGCGTCGGGTTCGTCACGAACAACGCCGCACGGTCGCCGGGCGAGGTGGCCGCGCACCTGCAGCGTCTGGGAGTGGCCGCGACAGCGGACGACATCGTCACGAGCGCTCAGGCCGTTGCCCGCCTGATGGCGGCGCGGTTCCCCGAGGGTTCCCCGGTGCTCGTGGCGGGAACACCGGCGCTGGCGGAGGAGGTGCGCGGCGTCGGGCTCGTACCCGTGGAGTCGTCGGGTGACGGCCCCGTGGCGGTGGTCGTCGGATTTGCGCCTCAGCTGACCTGGGCCCAGCTCAACGAGGCGTGCTTCGCGGTGCAGGCGGGGGCGGCCTGGTACGGCTGCAACCCCGACCGCACCCGACCACAGGTCGAGGGGCAGGCCATCGGACTGGGGGCCATGCTCGGGGCGATGCGGGTGACGATGCCTGACCGTGAGCCGATCCTGGCAGGCAAGCCACTGCGGCCTCTGCTCGACGAGACCCTGCGCAGGCTGGGTGCCACCCGGCCCATCTTCGTGGGCGACCGCCTCGACACCGACATCGAAGGTGCTCACGTCGTCGGCATCGACTCGCTGTTCGTCCTGTCGGGCTCCCACGGCCCCGAGGAGCTGCTCGCGGCGCGACCCGAGCACCGACCCACGTACATCGCCGCGGACATCTCGGGACTGCTGCAGGAGCCGGTCGGTACCGGTACGAGTCCTCTCGACGACCTGTGGCGAGCGGCGGTCGAGGCCTGGCACGGCGACCACCGGCATCCGGGCATGGAGGGCATCGGCACCGACTGACGTACGCTTCTGCCGTCCGTCCGCCGAACAGGAGACCACATGAGGACCCGTACCACCACCACTGACCTGGCCCTCGTCGCGGTGTTCGCCGCGCTCGTGGCCGCGTGCACGCTCGTCCCGGCCATCCCCGTCGGCGTCGGCGTCCCCATCACGCTCCAGACACTGGGCGTCATGCTCGCCGGACTGGTGCTCGGTCCTGTGCGGGGCTTCCTCGCCGTCCTGCTGTACGTCGTCGTGGGGTTGGCAGGACTCCCCGTCTTCGCGCAGGGCGCTGCGGGCCTCGGCACGCTGGTGAAGCCGTCGGCCGGCTACCTGCTGGCGTTCCCCCTCGGCGCGCTCGTCACCGGGGCCGTCGCGTACTGGACCCGAGAGGTACGTCTGTGGCGTCCCCTCACGCTCGCGGTCAGCGCGATCGTCGGCGGCATCCTCGTCGTCCATCCCCTCGGCATCCTCGGCCTCATGGTCAACGCGAAGCTGTCGTTCACCAAGGCACTCGCGGTGGACCTCATCTACCTTCCCGGCGACCTCGCGAAGGTCGCCATCGCGGCGGCTGTCGCAGCCGTCGTCCACAAGGCGTTCCCTGTGCTCCTCGCGACGCGGCAGCGCCGCGAACCGCTCGTCGTCTCCCAGTGATCGAGCTGCGCGAGGTCGGGGTCACCGTTCCCGGCGCCACCGCGGGTGTCCCACCCCGCGCGCTCCTCACCGACGTGACCCTCACTCTGGGCGAGCGGCGCATCGCCGTCATCGGGGCGAACGGGTCCGGCAAGTCGACGCTGCTCCGCCTGCTCAACGGCCTCGTGCTCCCGACCAGGGGGTACGTCCGGGTCGACGGGCTCGACACGGCAACCCACGGCAGCGCCGTACGACGCGCCGTCGGCTTCGTCTTCACCGACCCACTGGCGCAGCTCGTCATGCCGACTCCCCTCGAGGACGTGGAGCTGAGCCTGCGTCGTACCGTGCGGCGGGAGGCTCGACGAGCGCGGGCGGTCGAGCTGCTCGCGGCGTACGGCCTGGGTCACCTCCAGCACTCGAGCGTGTACGACCTGTCCGGCGGAGAGCGACAGCTGGTCGCGCTCGTGAGCGTGCTCGCGGTCGAGCCGAGCGTCGTCGTCGCCGACGAGCCGACGACGCTGCTCGACCTGCGCAACCGCAACCGGATCCGGGAGGAGCTGTCGCGTCTCGAGCAGCAGGTCGTCCTCGCCACCCACGACCTCGAGCTGGCCCAGGACGCCGACCGGGTGCTCGTGGTCGAAGGGGGCCGCATCGTCGCCGACGGCCGACCGGAGGACGCGATCGCCGCCTACGTCGAGCTGGTGCGCCCGTGAAGGGCTCCGCTGAGCTGTTCGGTACGTACCGGCCCTCCGGCAGTCCGCTCGAGACCGTACCGGTCGGCTGGAAGTACCTGCTCCTGCTCGCCCTCACCGTCCCCGCCATCGTGGCCGGCACCTGGTGGTTCTCCCTCCTGGCCATCGCCGTCACGCTCGCGATCCTCATCGGGGCGAGTGTGGGCGCGCGCAGGGCCGCCGCGCTCAGCCTCGGCCTGGTCGTCGTCGGAGTGCTGATCGTCGTCGTCCAAGCGCTGGCCGGGAACACCCTCGCCGGCGTCGTCGTCGTGGAGAACCTGGTCCTCGCGCTGTACGCGACGAGGGTGCTCACGCTCACGACTCCCATCCCTGAGCTGGTGGACGGCATCGCTGCGGCCTGCCGGCCCCTGAGGCTGGTCCGCATCAACCCTGACCGCATCGCCCTGGCGGTCGCCATCATGGTCCGCAGCCTCCCGCACCTCCTCGGGGCCTTCGACGAGGTGCGCGACGCCGTCACAGCGCGGGGGATCCGTCCCAACCCCACCGCGTACGTCGCCCCCGTCGTCGTCCGTGCGGTCGCCTACGCGCATGCCACGGGCGATGCTCTGGCAGCGCGCGGGCTGGGGGAGGACGGCCCGCCGGCGCGGGGCGACACTACGATGACGCCGTGAGTGAGCAGCCGCCTGTCACGGGCCGTGACGACATCGACGCAGCCTGCCGCGACGTCGCCGACCTCCATGACGTGCCGATCTCCGAGCATGTCGAACGTCTCACGCGGGCGCACGAGGTGGTCTCCGGTGCGCTGTCGAACGTCCCGCTCGTCGCACTGCCGAAGCCCGGAGGCCCTCTCGAGCCACGGCTGCCCGAGCCCGGTCGGCGGTGACGTGCGCCTCGACCAGGCCCTTGTCAGTCGGGGACTTGCCCGGTCACGCCAGCATGCGAGCGAGCTGATCCGCGCCGGCCATGTCACCGTGGATGGCGCCGTCGCCGCGAAGCCCTCCCTGTCCGTGGGCGACGACACGGAGATCGATGCCCCGGTCGACCGCTATGTGGGACGAGCCGCCCACAAGCTTCTCGGCGCGCTCGCCGACTCGGAGACGGTCGTCAAGGGCCGGGCCCTCGACGCGGGCGCTTCCACGGGCGGCTTCTCACAGGTGCTGCTGGAGGCGGGCGCCGAGCGGGTGTACGCCGTCGACGTGGGCCACGACCAGCTCGCGCCCTCGCTCCGCCGCGACCCCCGCGTCGTGGTGCACGAGGGCACCAACCTGCGTGACCTCACGCTCAGCCACGTCGAGGACGAGCCCGTGGACCTGGTCGTCGCCGACGTGTCCTTCATCTCCCTGCGTCTCCTGCTACAGCCCATGCTGGCCGTGCTGCGTCCCGACGGCACTGCACTGCTCATGGTGAAGCCCCAGTTCGAGGTGGGCCGCGAACGTCTGGGGGCAGGCGGCGTCGTCCGTGACGAGAGCGACAGGATCGCCGCCGTCGACGGGGTCGCGGAGGCCGCGGAGGCGCTCGGCTGGAGCCAGGACTGGCGCGGGACGTCCCGCCTGCCGGGCCCCGCCGGAAACGTCGAGCTCTTTCTTCGCCTGCGTCGGACCGGCCACTAGGGTGTGCGCATGACGTCCCCCTCCAGCCCACCCCGGATGGTGGCCGTCCAAGCGCACCTGGGACGTCCGGAGGCGATCACTGCTACCTGCGAGTTCGTACGCTCCGTCACGGCCCACGGGATCGCCGTGGCTGCAGAGGTTGACGTCGCGGAGGCCCTCCACGCCTGCTCTCCAGGGCTCGGCATCATCGACAAGGACGGCATCGACTCCCTCGAGGTCGTCGTCGTCTTCGGCGGCGACGGCACGATCCTCAAGGCTGCGGAGTGGGCGCTGGTCAAGGGAGTCCCCGTCCTCGGCGTCAACATGGGCCACGTCGGGTTCCTCGCCGAGCTGGAGGTCAGCGACCTGCCACGGGTCGTCGACCAGGTGGTGCGGCGGGACTACGTCATCGAGCACCGCCTGGCGATCTCCGTCGAGCTGCGACCCGACCGCGACGGCCCCGTCACCTGGCAGTCGTTCGCGGTGAACGAGGTCTCGATCGAGAAGCTGTCGCGGCGTCGCATGATCGAGGTCCTCGCCCAGGTCGACGGGCTCCCCGTCTCCAGGTGGGGGTGCGACGGACTGCTCGTCTCGACGCCGACCGGGTCGACGGCCTACGCGTTCTCGGCCGGCGGGCCGGTGATGTGGCCAGAGCTCGACGCGTACCTCATGGTGCCCCTCAGCGCTCACGCCCTGTTCGCCCGGCCGCTCGTGCTCGGGCCGGAGAGCGAGGTCGTCGTCGACCTCGTGGGAGGCGGCGACGCGGTCCTCTGGTGCGACGGACGGCGCACGATCGACGCCCCGCTCGGTGCCCAGGTCGTCGTCCGGCGCCACGCGAACCACCTGCAGGTCGCCCGCCTGTCCGCGCAGCCGTTCACGAACCGCCTCGTCAAGAAGTTCGGGCTGAGCGTGGAGGGCTTCCGCAGCCGCTACGAGTACCCGCTCGGCTGATGCTCACCGAGCTGCGGATCGTGGGGCTCGGCGTCATCGAGGATGCCGTGCTGGAGCCAGGGCCGGGGCTGACCGTGGTGACCGGCGAGACCGGTGCGGGCAAGACCCTGGTCGTATCCGGGCTCGGCCTCGTCGCCGGCGCGAGAGCCGAGACCCGTGTCGTCCGCCACGGATCCGACCGGGCGGTCGTCGAGGCGCGGTTCGTCGACGTCCCGGAGAACGTGGTCACGAGCGTCGACGACGCCGGGGGAGTGCTGGACGAGCGCGAGCTGCTCGTCGTCCGGCAGGTGGCGGCCACGGGACGCTCCCGCTCGCTCGTCGGTGGGACCCAGGTGCCGGCGGCGGTAGGGGCCGAGATCGGCGCCCAGCTCGTCACCATCCACGGTCAGTCGGAGCAGCAACGCCTCGCGTCGCCCGACCGTCAGCGCGAGGTGCTGGACCGTTCCGCCGGTCCGGAGCTCGCCGAGGAGCTGGGCCGGTACAGGGACGACTACGCGGCCCGACAGCTCGCACGGGCCGAGCTCACGCGGCTCAAGGAGCAGGCGCGCGAGCGCGCACGCGAACAGGACCTGCTGGCGTTCGGGCTGGAGGAGATCGCCGCCGTCGCGCCCGAACCGGGGGAGGACGATGCGCTCGCCGCCGAGGCAGCGAGGCTGCAGGCGGTCGACGACCTCCGCCTGTACGCACAGCGGGCTCTCGTCGCCCTGTCCGGGGACGAGGACGGCCTGGCCGACGAGCCGAACGCGCTCAGCCTGGCCGGCGCGGCTCGTAAGGCGCTCGAGTCCGCCGCCGCCGCGGACGTACAGGCCGCTGAGCTCGCCACGCAGGCACGGGAGGTGACCGCCCTCGTCGCGGACCTGGCAGGGAGCGCCGCGTCGTACCTCGCCGACCTCGACGCCGATCCGGCCCGCCTCGAGTGGGTCGCCTCTCGACGGTCCCAGCTGCAAGGCCTGACCCGGAAGTACGGCGAGACGGTCACCGAGGTGCTCGAGTGGTCGGCCACCAGCGCCGTACGGCTCACGACGTTGCAGGCCAGCGACGACCGGGTCGACGCGCTCGCGACGGACGTGGCGCGGCTGACCGAGCGCATCGACGCATCCGCGGCCCGGATCACGGCGATGCGGGTCTCGGCGGCCGCACGTCTCGCCGAGGCTGTACGGAAGGAGCTCGCGGCGCTCGCGCTGCCGCACGCGCTGCTCGAGTTCTCCGTCACCCCGCTCTCCGAGCCCGGTCCGTACGGCGCTGACTCCGTGACCCTGCTGTTCTCGGCCAACCCCGGCTCCCAGCCCGGGCCGTTGGCGAAGGTGGCGTCCGGCGGCGAGCTGTCGAGGGTTCGGCTCGCGCTCGAGGTGGTCCTGGCCGACGCGAACGGCGGCGAGACGTTCGTCTTCGACGAGGTCGACGCTGGTATCG
>JACRAA010000244.1 GCA_016213595.1 Actinomycetota bacterium
ACGGGATTCGTGGCGGCTGGTGACTCCGCACCTTCCATGACTCTCGTCACAGCTGCGACGTACAACAGCTTCGCCAACGGCGTCCTCCCGTGGGCCGTTTCGGCGGGTACGACGTCCAAGACGTACAAGATCAGCTGGACCTTCGACACGGGCACCCTGGACCAGGCAGGTATCGACGCGCTGCAGGGCAAGAGCGCCAGCATGAACATCGAGTGGGAGCTGCAGAACAACTAGCGGCAGCACCCTGGCAGGACCGAGCTGCGAAGGTAACCGTGCCAGTCGACGGCGGTATAGCCCGTCCCCAGCCCCGCAGATCTCGCGAGGGCTGGGGCTGGCTGCTGCTCGCCGCCGTATCGCAGTCGTATCTGACCCTGCTGGGGACACTGACGGCATTCGCTCTGGTGCCGCTGTTCTTCGGCCTGTCCGGAACCATCGTCCAGAGTGGGTCGATGAGGCCGCTGATCAAGATCGGCGACGTTGTGCTGACCCAGGCACTCCCCCCGAGCGCCGCCGTACCGCTGGGCCGCGTCATCATCTTCCGCGCCCCCGTCGGCTCGGCCCGCGCCGGGACTGAGCTGCATCGTCTGGTCGCCATCAACGCAGATGGATCTCTGGTCACGGCCGGAGACGCCAATGCTGATCTCGACAGCAGCCCCCTGGACCGCCGCGACATCCTCGGGCAGGGCCGGCTGCTTGTGCCCTGGGTCGGGCTCCCCTGGCTGTGGGCCCGCACCGGGGCGCACGGCCTGCTTGCCCTGTGGTTCATCGTGACGATCCTCGCCGTCATCGTGCTCGTCCTCGGGCCAGGTCGACAGCGAGCCCCTTCACGCTCACCCGATGATCCGTCTGGGTCCGGTTCCTCCTCCCAGGAATTGGACGAGGCCGGCGTGGCTGACGCGACCGGCGAGCAGCAGACGTCATTGGTGCCGAGGCGGGCCGTATCGGCCACCCTGCCGGCGGCCGGGCTCTTGGGTGTGCTGCTCATCGCTCTGGCTCTGGTGGCACCGCCGCTCGGCACGGCCGCCGCGGCATTCACCGCGGTGACGGGCTCTGTGGGGAGCTCATGGTCGGCGGGGACCTGGGCCACGAGCCTCGCCTTCACCACCAACCCCACAGGCTCCACCGGCGGGATCGCGTTCCCGACCCAACCTGTGGTCAGCATCCGGGACGGACTGGGCGCAACGTTCCCCGGTAGCTCCGCGGCCGTGACCCTGGTCCTGACGAGCCCGGGCGGCGCGACGCTGACGTGTGCCGCGAACCCCCTGACCGCCGTGTCTGGTGTGGCCGCCTTCGGCGGCTGCAAGATCGACAGGGCGGGCACCTACACCCTGACTGCCACCACCACCGGCCTCACAGCCGTCGTGAGCAGCACCTTCACGATCGCCGTCGGCCCGGCAATCCGGCTCGGCTTCACCATCGACCCCTCAACAAGCGCGGTCAACGCTTCCTTCGGCACACAACCCAGGGTCGCGATCCAAGACGCGGGCGGTAACACAGTGACCAGCGGCTCGGCCTCGGTCACACTCGCCATCGCTCCCCCCACGGGCGGGGCCACCTTGAGCTGCTCAAGCAACCCGAGGAGTACGTCGTCCGGCGTCGCATCCTTCTCCAGCTGCAAGATCAACACAGCGGGCAGCTACACCCTCACCGCGACCACCACCAGCCTCGCCGCCGCAGTGAGTGCCAGGTTCAACATCTTCGGCGCGGCCACCAAGCTCGCCTTCACCACCAACCCGTCCGCTGCCACCGGCGGGAGCGTCTTCGCCACCCAGCCCGTCGTGACCGTCCAAGACGCCGGAGCCAACACCGTCACCACCAGCGCGGCCTCGATCAGCCTCACCATCACCACCCCGAACGGCGCCACCCTGAGCTGCACCAGCAACCCCAAGACGGCCCTGTCCGGAGTGGCCGCCTTCGCCGGCTGCAAGATCGACAAGGCTGCCACCTACACCCTCACCGCCACCGGCACCGGCCTCACCTCAGCCGTCAGCGGCAGCCTCACCATCACCGTCGGCGCGGCGGCCAAGCTCGCCTTCACCACCAACCCCTCCGGTGCCACCGGCGGGACCGTCTTCGCCACCCAGCCCGTCGTGACCGTCCAAGACGCCGGGGCCAATACCGTCACCAGCAGCTCGGCGCCGATCAGCCTCACCATCACCACCCCCAACGGCGCCACCCTGAGCTGCACCAGCAACCCCAAGACGGCCCTGTCCGGAGTGGCCGCCTTCGCCGGCTGCAAGATCGACAAGGCGGGCAGCTACACCCTCACCGCCACCGGCACCGGCCTCACCTCAGCCGTCAGCGCCAGTCTCACGATCAGTTGAGCCCGGAGTTGTGAGCCGGGTGACAAGGTCAGCCGGCCACTCTGCCGCGAAGAACCCAATCTCCCCCGCCGCTCACTCAAGTGTTCAGCTCAAGGGCCAGGCGGGTTGCCGGTAGAACGGTGAGTTGTCGTCGCCGATCACCCCTCGGCTGGGAAAGCCGCCCTCGGTGATCACGAGAACAGGGCCTTCGCTGGATGGGACCGACAACCGCACCTCTGGCAGTTGGCGAACCGTTCCTCCCGGAACCTTGGAGGCGAGGTCCGGCACGCTCACCTCGTCGCGGTGACTGTTGTGGACCAGCCACACTCGTGGTGTGTCCGGCGCCTGTTCGCGCCGGCCTTGGTTGCGGATCGAGATCGAGACCACGACGTCATCCCCGGTCCTGTTGACTGACGTGACCGTGGCGCACCAGTCGTCGAAGCATTTCCACTCGTTGAGCGCCAGGCTCCGAGCGGGGCTCGCGATGCCGACCCCGACCAATGCGAGCGAGTAGACCGCCAGCACCGCCACGGCCACGATCCCAGTTGTCCGGGCGCGAGCCCAGGACCCGCGGATGCACAGGACGGCGCCCGCAACTATCAAGGCCATGACCACCAAGGCCGTGCCTATGAGCAGGAGACCTCCCATTGGTCCAGCATCGCGCACAGATCCTCAACTGCCCATGCCGACGATCCTGAAGGGCAGTGGGCACCTGGACAGCACGGGCGCATGACCCCCCGCTTCAGGCGGGCTGGTGTGCGTGGTCGATGTGGCTGGTTGCGAACGCGATCCTGGCGGCCAGAGGGCTCAAGGCGCCGCACGACAAGGACCGGATCCATGCTGAGCCTGCTGAGGGCTGTGTTTGGGTTGGCCACCCCGTAGCGTAGCAGGGCGATACGCGGGCCCACGAAATGCGAGCCTGCACAAGGCTTCCTCGTGACCGATGTGCCTCATAGAAGGCAAAACACCGGTCGGGCTGACAGGATTTGAACCTGCGACCCCTTGACCCCCAGTCAAGTGCGCTACCAAGCTGCGCCACAGCCCGCCTGGCGCCTCGCGGCGCCGAGGCGACACTTTACACGGTTCGAGAGGGGCCTCGCGCACGCCTCGCCTGCCAGATACGGTCTGCCCGGGAACCAGCAGAGAGGATCGCCAGCGACGTACCGCTCCCCCGCCGTCAACACCCCTACGGCCCGACGTCCCCCGGCTTGCTCGTGGCCACCACCGGCAGCGCGGTGGACACCAGATCCGCGGTCACGTTCCGTACCGTCGGGCTGGTCTTGGCGCTCGGCGTGGCCGCCTCGACCATGGACGGCTTCAGCACGGACGGCGTCTGCATGCTCCCGTGCGGCGCCACCGGCGGCGTCAGCCAGGGCATTCGTGACGGTGGAACGCCGATGAGCACACCGGCAGACATCGTCACGAGCGCAGCCGCGGCGATCCCCGCCCTAGCCGGCCATGGCAGCGCGCCGAACCACGGCAAGACCCGCGTATGAGACGTCTCACGTCTCCTGATCCGCGTCATGAGAGACGTCCGGCGCTTCGAGAGCGCAGACGAACCTCACCTGTTCGCGGCATGACAACAAGAACCCAAGCCACTTGACTTTCCCCCCGCCGCAAACACTAGAGGGACGGGCGCGATCCCGTGCGTGACTTAGAGAACTTTCACGCCCTGTCGGACCGCTTCTCCCGCGCCCGCACCTCGACGTGCACCGGCGTGCCACGGAACCCGAAGTCCTCCCGCAGCCGCCGCTCGATGAACCGTACGTACTGGGGGTCGAACTGGCCGCTCGTGAACAGCGCGAACGTGGGCGGGCAGCTGTGCGCCTGGGTGCCGAACAGGATGCGCGGCTGCTTCCCCCCGCGGACCGGATGCGGATGCGCCGCAGCGACCTTCCCCAGGAAGGCGTTGAGCTTGCCGGTCGAGATCCTGGTCTCCCAGCCCTCGAGAGCCTCCGCGATCGCCGTACCGAGCTTCGCCACGTTGCGCCCCGTCAGCGCCGAGATGTTGACCGTGGGCGCCCACAGGACATGGCCTAGGTCACGCTCGATCTCGCGCTGCAGGTAGCGGCGGCGCTCCTCGTCGGTGAGGTCCCACTTGTTGTACGCGACGACCATCGCCCGGCCGGCCTCCTCGACCATGTCGAGGATCCGCAGGTCCTGCTCGGTCACCGGCTCCGACGCGTCGATGACGACGATGCAGACCTCGGCCCGCTCGATGGCTGTCTGGGTGCGCAGGAACGCGTAGTACTCGTGACCGCTCGCCTCCTTGACGCGCCGGCGGATGCCTGCGGTGTCGACGAACTGGTACGTGACGTCGTCGAGCTGGACGAGCTCGTCGACGGGGTCGACGGTCGTGCCGGCCACCGCGTCGACCACGGACCGTACCTGTCCCGACAACTTGTTCAGCAGCGACGACTTCCCCGCGTTCGGCTTGCCGACGATCGCGATGCGGCGCGGCCCCGCGACGGGCATGTACTCGCCCTCGGACTTCGGCAGCACCTCGAGCACCGCGTCGAGCAGGTCCCCCGCCCCGCGGCCATGGAGGGCAGAGACGGCATGCGGCTCACCGAGCCCGAGGTTCCACATGAGCGCCGCCTCGGTCTCCGTACGCACGTCGTCGACCTTGTTGGCGGCGAGCACGACCGGCTTCTTGCTGCGGCGCAGCACCTGGACCACGGCCTCGTCCTCGTCGGTGGTGCCGACGGTCGCGTCGACGACGAACAGGACGGCATCCGCTGCGGCGATGGCCAGCTCGGCCTGCTCGGCGATCTGGGCGACGATCCCCTGCGCGTCGGAGACCCAGCCGCCCGTGTCGACGACGACGAACTCGCGGCCGGACCACTCCGCGTCGTACGAGACCCGGTCGCGCGTGACGCCGGGGATGTCCTGGACGACGGCCTCGCGGCGTCCCAGGAATCGGTTGACGAGCGTGGACTTGCCCACGTTCGGTCTGCCGACGACGGCCAGCACGGGCCTGGCGGCGGGCTCGGACACGGGTGACTCCTCGATCAGGTGCGACGCCGTACGGCACGGCGCGACTGCTCATCGTACCGGTGCCCGGGTAGCCGGTCGAAAGGACAGTTCGTGCGGCGACACGCCGTACCGACCGCGCGTGTCGTGGCCTCTCGATGCTGGAGGGCGGCGACACGCCGTACCGACCGCGCGTGTCGTGGCCTGTCGACGGCGGAGGGGGCGATGACCGGGGCCGTACCGAGCGATCCCGAGGCCCACCTACCCGCTGACCAGCGACGCCTTCTCGGGGCCCGGCTTCTCGATCCAACGACGTGGGCCTGTGATGAGGGCGTACGCCACGAGGCTGAGCGACACCGCCGCGATGCCCATGGCTGTCCAGATCCCCGGGGCGTACGTGCCGGTGGAGTCCTTCACGATCCCCCACAGGGGCGCGCCGATGGCCACGCCGGTCGGCATCGTCGCGATGCCCACCCCGAGGAGAGCGACCAGGTGCCGGTCGCCGAACGTGTGCCGGTACACGATCGGCGTGATGATCGGCGACGCGATCGCCGGGACGGAGTAGACGAGGATCGCGGCCGCCTGAGGCACGAACCCGTTCGTCAGCACGAAGATGGCGAGCGACACCACGAGCAGGGCCCACGCGAGGATCGCCGAACGCAGCGGACCCACGCGGTCGTTCAGGGCCCCGAAGAGCAGCGTCGCGGCGACGTTCGCCACGGACAGTGCCGCCAGCAGGGACCCCGCCGCCTCCAGGCTCAGGCCGTGCTCCTGCATGAGCGGCGGGAAGTGCTGCTGCATCGACATGAGCGCGCTGAACAGGATCAGCCCGGTCGTGAGCGCCATGAACTGGGGGCTCGCGAAGGCCGCGGCCGCCGATCCGCGCGTACGCCCCACCTCAGCGTGCGCCCCGTCCTCGGCCGACGCCCCGTACGCACGCAGGTTCAAGTGCGACGGGCGCCCCCGGACCAGGAAGGCACCGGTCACCAGGCAGACCGTGAGGTTGACGATGCCGACGACGCGGAACGCCAGCTGCCAACCGCCCGTGATGACAAGGCTGGGCAGCAGGATGCCCGCCACCACACCACCGACGCTCGCCGTCGACATGACGATGCCGAGCATGGTGCCGCGCCGCTTGATGAACCACTCGTTGATGAGGACCGCGCCGCCCATCTGGGTCGACAGCGGCATGAGGCACCCCGCGAAGAAGGCCGCCACGTACAGCGTGGGCAGCCCGTCGACGTACGACACCGAGAACAGCGAGACGCCGCTCGACACCCCGGCCAGGATGACGAGCTTGCGCACGCCGAGACGACGGATGAGGTACGGACCGGCCACCGACATGACGACCGCACCGGCGAGCGCGTTGATGGAGGTGAACACCATGACGCTTCCCAGGCTCACCCGAAGCGAGGCGGCCACCGGCGGCAGAAGGACCCCCATGCCGAGGAACGTCAGCACGTTGAGGGACATGAGCAGCCCGGCGCCGATGACGACCATCCAATGCCGAGCGGTCATGCGAGGCCGGCCTCTCGAGCGAGATCGACGATCCGCCCGACAACCTCCTCGATGCTGAGGTCGGTGGAGTCGATGACGACGACCCCCGGCGCGGCGTCGGTGAAGTTCACGAGCGTCGAGTCGTCCTTGTCGCGGCGCAGCACCTGGTCGCGCAGGGCAGCCGCGTCAACCGCGTCCCCGAGCTCGGCCGCGCGACGGGCCATGCGGCGTACAGGGTCGGCGACGAGCAGCACTCGTACAGCCGCCTCGGGACACACGACCGTGGTGATGTCGCGACCCTCGACGACGAAGCGGCCGCCCGCCACGAGCTCCCGCTGCCGGCGCACGAGCTCGGCGCGCGAGTCGGCGTTCGTCGAGACCGCGCTCACCCAGGCCGACACGTACGGCTCACGGATCGCCGCCGTCGCGTCGATCCCGTCGACGAGGAGGTGCTGGTCGTCCGGGTCCGTGGAGATGTCGAGGGAGACGGTACGCGTCCTCGCCGCGATCGCCGCCGCGTCGTGGCGGTCGACCAGGTCGCGCAGGCACGCCACGGCGACCCCCCGGTACATCGCGCCGGTGTCGAGGTAGCCGAAGCCCAGACGGCGTGCGGCCTGGCGCGCCGTCGTCGACTTGCCGGACCCGGACGGCCCGTCGATGGCCACGATCGCGCTCATATGCGACATCCAACCAGACCTCGCAGCCACCGCCCGTACCGCGCCGCTCGTCAGGGCCGTACGGTCCAGCCCCGGCCCACCATCGTCTCCGTGAGGCTCTCCTCGCGGTCGGGTGCCACCGCCACCGACAGGTAGCCGACCTCACGCGCCTCGTCGTGCTCGATGGCGAGGTCCTCCACGTTGACGCCGGCCTCCTCGATGTCGGCGAACAGCCGTGCCAGGGCGCCAGGGGTGTCCGGGATCTCGACGACGACGTGCGCGAAGTCGGTCGCACGGTGCCCGTGCTTGCCGGGGAGCGCCCGCGTACCGCGCCTGCCCCGCGCGATGAACTCCCGTACCGCGGCCGGGTCGTCGAGCACGGCCACCAGCTCCGCAAGCGACTCCAGGACCGCGAGCAGCTCCGTACGGACGGCCTCCGCGTTCGCCGCCACGATCTGCTGCCACAGGTCGGGGTCGGAGGCGGCGATCCGCGTGACGTCCCGGATGCCCTGCCCGGCGAGCCGCAGGTGGTCCTCGGGGACGTCGACGAGACGGCCCGCGGTGAGGGAGCTCATGAGCTGGGGCAGGTGCGAGACCTGGGCGACCGCCTCGTCGTGCTCACGGGCGTCGAGGACGACGACCCGCCCGCCGCAGTCGCGGGCGAGCCGCTCGACGCGCTCGACCGCCTCGGGTGCCGCGCCGCTGTGGGGGGTGACGACCCAGGTCCGGTCGACGAACAGGTCGGCGGTCGAGGTGAGCGGACCGGCGTGCTGGGAACCGGCCATGGGGTGCGACCCCACGTAGCGGGACAGGTCTGCGCTGGTGGCGGCGAGGTCGGCGAGAACCGCCCCCTTCACCGACCCCACGTCGGTCACGACGGCGTTCGGGTACCGCTCCAGCGCCCCGAGCACGGTGCGTGCGATCGCGGCGGGCGGTACGGCGACGACGACGAGGTCGACCTCGTGGGGCGGGACACGGTCCGTCGTGCCGGCGCCGAGCCCGGCGGCGACCCGCGCGTGGGACGAGACCCGGTCCCGGAGGTGCACGCGATGCCCGGCGGCGACGAGCGCCATGCCGATCGACGCGCCCACGAGACCTGCGCCGATGACGACGACGCACTCGTCCGATCCCGTACCCATCCTTGCCTTCCGTCGACCGGCCGCCAGCCTATCGGCGCCCGTGGAAGTATCGTCGCTGTCATGCGCCCACCCGTACGGATCGCCCTCGATCTCGTCCTCGTCCTCGTGTTCTCCGTGATCGGGAGGGCGAGCCACGGCGAGAGGCTCAGTCCAAGCGGCATCCTCACCACAGCGTGGCCGTTCCTCGTCGCCGCCCTGGTCGCGTCGCTGCTCGCGTGCGTGGTGCTGCGGCTCTCCTGGCTGCGGGAGGGTCTCCTGGTCTGGTTCCTCACGGTCGTCCTCGGCATGCTCCTGCGCGGCGTCGCCGGCGGCGGCCTCGCGATCGGCTTCCTCGTCGTGGCCACGCTCGTCCTCGCCGCGTTCCTCGTCGGCTGGCGGTCGGTCTGGTCGGTTGTCGCCAGGCGCCACTCGGCCGTCGGCACGGCGACCTGATCCGCGTTTTCGTACCTCAACAGGCCCGAACCCTCCTAAGGGGCGTGACGGGGCGGTCTGCGGTACGAAAACGCGGATCGAACAGGCTTGAGAGGCTCATCCGGTCAGGCGGAAGAGGCTCCGGTCACTCATCGGGGTCACTCGTCGAGGGTCACGCAGCGAAGGTCACGCAGCGCGGGTCACTCATCGAGGACGGGCGGAAGGTCCTCGTCGTCCGGCACCTCCTGGTGCTGCTCGAGGACGTCCGCCTCATCGGCCTCCAGGGGAATGGCGTCCAGATCGTCCATCGTGGCGTCCTCGTCCGGGAACGCGGGGCGCTCCTCGTCGGGAACTGGTGTGCTGGTCATGTCGCACCTCCTCGGTCGTCACCATCGATCTTCGTCACCATCAGGTCTACCCGGTGTCGGCGCCCCTGACCACCCCACGACGGATCAGCGACGAGGGTCGCCGGGGGGCAGCGGCGGGATGGTGGCCGCGGACGGTGCTGTCTCGGGCCAGACGACCAGGACCCGGCACTGCGCGTGGTCGACGACGAACCTCGTGTGCTTCCCCAGGCTGGTCGGTCCTCGCCGGCTCAGGTCCCCGCTGCGACCGAGCACCAGGTAGTCCGCGCTCTCCGAGGCGGCGGTGACGACGCGCTCCACGGGGCCACTGCCCTGTTCCGTCGTCACGGAGACGACAGGGGCGAGGTCGCGCAACAGCGCCTCGGCGTCGGCCAGCAGCTCGGTACCGGCCAGCTCCGTGCCGCCCGCAGTCGCCGGCTGGCGCCGGACAGGCCGTCCCCGTCCCCACAGGCCCGCCTGCGCCTCACGCAGCAGGTCCTCGGAGTCGTCCGGCACGTACAGCAGGTGCACGGCGGCCCCGGAGGGCGGTACGAGGTCGGCGGCAGCCCTGATGCACGCCTGCCATTTGCCGGGCTCGACCCATACGAGGACACGTCGTCCGTCCATCACACACCTCCGAGAAAGAGCCTGCCCACGGCCCATAGTGCCGTCACGGCGACGAGGATGGAGGCCGGCGTGGTGAGCAGCCCCAGGATGGTGAACTCGCCGATGGCGATCTCGTGGTCGTGGTCCGAGGCGATCCGCCGCCACAGCAGCGTCGCGAGCGAGCCGACGTAGGTGAGGTTGGGACCGACGTTCACCCCCACGAGGACGGCCAGGACCGCGAGCGGGCCGGCCACGGCTGCCAGCGGGAGGAGCAGGAGCACCGCCGGCAGGTTGTTGACGAGGTTGGCGACGAGCGCAGCCAAGAACGCCCACAGCAGCAGGGCTCCCAACCCGCTCCCCGACGGCGCCAGGTGATGCAGGAACCCCCCGAGGCCGTCCTCGACGACGGCCATGACCACCACACCGAGACCAAGCACGAAGGCGACGAACGGCAGGTTCAGGCTGACCGCGAGAGAGGGCACGCTGACCTCGCGGCGAACGACAGCCCGTACGGCCAGCACCAGCGCGGCGGCTCCGGCCACCCATGCGGCCTCGACGCCGAGCGACCCTGCGACGACGAACCCCACCAGCATGAGCGCGACGACCACCGCGGGGACCACGGGCAAGCGGGTGGTCGCCGTCCCCACCACCCGGCCCGGAAGCGTGAGCTCGGAGCGGAACCTCCAGCGCATGACGGCGTACTCGACGCCGATCACGAGCAGCCACGGCACGACCATGAGGAGGGCGAATCCGACGAACGACAGCCCTGACGCCCGTAGGGCCAGCAGGTTCGTCAGGTTCGACACCGGCAGCAGCAGCGATGCGCCGTTGGCGAGGTGCGCCGAGGCGTACAGGTGGGGCTTCGCCGGAACTCGTACGGTCCGGGCAGTCGCCAGGACGACGGGCGTCAGCAGTACGACGTTGGCATCGAGGGAGAGCACAGCGGTGACGACCGCCGCGGCCAGGAACACGAGCAGCAGCAGGCGTTTCCCGCTGCCCGCACTCCCCCGGCCCATCTGCTCCCCGGCCCACCGGAACACCCCGGCCGCCTCGCACAGGTCGCCCACGACCAGGATCGCGGCGAGGAAGAGGACGACGGGCAGCAGGTGCATGATCTCGGTCAGAGCGTCCCGGCCCCCCACGGCACCTGTCGCGACAACGATGATCGCGGCGGGTACGGCGGCCACGGCCTCCGGAAGGCCTCGCGGTCGGACGACGGCGAAGGCCAGGACGACGATCAGCAGGCCACCCGAGACCGCGAGCATCGTCAGTCCGAAGGGATGCCCGCGGGACGGGGCCCCTGGTAGTCCGGACCGTACGCGCCGGGCGAGGGGCGCCGCTTCTTCATCGGCGCCGTGACTCCGGGAGCCAGCCGCCGGGTGTGGATGAGGAAGCCGGTGTGGCCCGTACCGCCATGGCTGGGACGGATCGCCAGCCCCTCGGCGTGCCACTCCCGCACCGAGACCTCGACGCCTCGCGGCTCGAGCCACCCGCCGTGCGTCCGCAGCGTGTCCATCGTGCGACCCAGCTGGGTCGTCGTCGCCACGTAGCAGCAGAGCACGCCGCCCGGCTCCAGGACGTCGGCGACAGCGTCGACGCACTCCCAGGGCGCGAGCATGTCCAGGACCACCCTGTCGATCCGCTCCTCCCCGATCGTCTCGACGAGGTCGCCCACCCGTACCTCCCAGCCGGGGTGGGGCCGCCCGAAGAACGTCTCGACATTCGTCACCGCGATCTTCGCGAAGTCGGCGCGCCGCTCGTACGAGTAGAGCTTGCCCGTCGGCCCGATCGCCCGCAGGATCGACAGCGACAGCGCTCCCGACCCGACGCCTGCCTCGAGGACCCGGGCCCCGGGGAAGATGTCGGTGTACATGAGGATCTGGGCCGCGTCCTTGGGGTAGACCACCGCAGCGCCGCGCGGCATGGACACCGTGAACTCCTCGAGCAGGGGTCGCAGCGCGAGGTACGTGATGCCCTTCGCCGACGTCACCACGACACCGTCCGGACCACCGATGAGGTCGTCGTGGGAGATGCCGCCCCGGCTCGTGTGGAACGCGGCGCCGGGGGTGAGCTTGATGGAGTGACGCCTGCCCTTCTGGTCGAACAGCGAGACCCGCTCCCCCGCCACGAGCGGTCCGCTCCGGACGCCCGACCAGTCCCCGCCGGTGTCCGTACCGCCCGCGTCCGTACCGTTCACGCTCATGACAGCCCCAGGGCCCAGAGGGCGAGCTGATAGCCCGGCCCGTACGTGGGCTCGTGGGTCTTCACGGCCGAAGCCAGGAACATGTCGTCGTCCTCCTGTGAGATCGGCAGCACGATCGCGTCGACGGCTGCCTGTGCCTGCAGCTCGGACAGCGCCGAGTCGCGCGTCGCCTGGTCCTGCGTGGTCCGGTACAGCTTCTCGAGCGACGCGATCTTGTCCGCGCTGCCGGGCAGGGCGGCCGTCCGGTACGGCTGCAGCCAGGCGATGGGGGTCACGTTCCAGGCCTTGTAGTTGTTGAGCACGAGGTCGGCGGTAGGGGCGTCGGGCACGACCTGCACGCTCACCCCGACGGATGACTCGATCCGGTCACGGACCGACCGCGCCATCTCCACCTCGCCCGTGATCTGCGACGCGTACGACAGGGTCAGGCGGGGCCGCTCACCGACCAGCGGCGGGAACGACGCGACACCTCCGAGCTTGAACGCGGAGATGTGGCCCTGGACGCCCTGGGGGATGATCGAGTCGAGCGTCCGGTCGTCCTGCAGGGCCGAGCTGATCGCGGTGCGCAGCGCGGCATCGAGGCGGTACGCCGACGTGGGCGTCCACTGCACCAGGTGGACGCGTTGCCCCGACGCCGTCTGACGGCGGAATCCCGACTCGGTCAGCTTGTCCTTCGAGGCCCCGATCTGGTCGTCGAGCCGCTTCAGCGCCGCTGAGTTCAGCCCTCGCCAGACGACGTCGACCTGGCCCTTCTTCATGGCGTCCTCCAGTGATCCGGAGTCGGCGTAGAACTTGAGCAGGATGAAGTCCGAGGCCGGTGGGGTGTAGCCGGTGTAGGCGGTCTGTGCCCGCAGGTAGAGCTTGTCCTGGAACGAGGCGCTGATCCAGAAGGGCCCGGAGCCGACCGGCAGGTCCGCGGTCGAGCGGATGGCGTCCGGGTCGTACACCTCCTCGTCGACGATGCTCGCTGCCGGCTCTGAGAGGGCGTACCCGAACTGGTTGTCGGGCCACGACAGGTTGAAGTCGATGGTCGACGGGTCCGGAGTGTCCATGGTCGAGAGTGCTTCGAGCTGGTGCGCCGACGAGGCGGCGACGCCGATGCGGAGCGCCCTCGCGATGCTGAACCTCACGTCGCTGCTCGTCAGGGCGTGGCCGTTGCTGAACTTGAGGTTCGGCTTGATCTTGCACCGGTACTGCACCGGGGACACGAAGATGCAGTCCGTGGCGGCGTCGGGGTGCAGCGCGGTCTTGCCCTCGTCGAGCGTGAGCAGGCGCTGGAACAGGGCGCCGACCATGGTCGTCGACATCGAGTCCGTCACCGCGACGGGGTCGAGAGCGGTCGGCCGCTCGGTCGTGGCAACGGTGAAGTCATGAGGCGTCGGAGACGCCGACGTGGGTGACGGCAGGACGTCCGCGGTTGTCACGCAGCCCGAGGCGCTCAGGAGTACGGCGACGAGCGCCAGGGCGGCGCCTCGCCACCTCCGTCCGGGGTGCGTCATGGTCACAGGCTATTGGGTGCGCAGGGTGTCGCGTCCCTAGCCGGCATTGAAGTACTTCGCCTCCGGGTGGTGGACGACGAACGCGTCCGTCGACTGTTCGGGGTGCAGCTGCAGCTCCTCGGACAGCTCGACGCCGATCCGCGACGGCTCCACGAGGCGCACGACTGTGGCCCTGTCCTCGAGGTTGGGGCAGGCCGGGTAGCCGAACGAGTACCGCGACCCCCGGTACGCCTGGTCGCGGATCATCTCCTCCGTGTCCGTCGAGACGGTCACGAGCCCGAGCTCGTGGCGGACCCGGTCGTGCCACAGCTCCGCCAGTGCCTCGGTGAGCTGTACGGACAGGCCGTGCAGCTCGAGATACTCGCGGTACGCGTTGGCGGCGAACAGCTCGGCGGTGGCACGGGACACCGCCGCTCCCATGGTCACGAGCTGGAACTCGATGACGTCCGGCCCGTACAGCTCGGCCTCCTGCCGGTTGCGGAAGAAGTCCGCGACGCACAGCCGGCGGTCCCGCCGCTGGCGGGGGTACTCGATCCTGCCCAGCTCGTCGTCGAGCGAGCGGGTCACGGGGTCGAGCACGACCACCGTGTTGCCGTCGGAGTAGCAGGGCCAGTACCCGTACGCGACCCCGAACTCGGCGATCTGCTCGGTGCGGATGCGCTCGAGCCACATGCGCAGCCGCGGCCGGCCCTCGGTCTCGACGAGCTCCTCGTACGTGGCGTTGTGACCGGTCTTGAGGCCCCACTGGCCGAGGAACGTCGCCCGCTCGTCCAGCCAGGCGGCCACCTCCGCGAGTGCGATGCCCTTCACGACCCGGGAGCCCCAGAACGG
>JACRAA010000256.1 GCA_016213595.1 Actinomycetota bacterium
GCGTCGCACCCACCCGGGCCCAGCGCGGCCGCGAGGCCACCGACGACCACCACCGCAGCAGCTGCCCCGGTGCCGCGGCCGACGCGCCTGCGCAGCAGCACCTCGACGACGACGGCGCCGAGCACGAGCAGCAGGCCGAGCCCCAGCAGGATGGTGCTGACCCGCAGGCGTGAGACGAGGACGAAGCCCGTCACGACGGTTCCGGCGATCGCCCCGACGGTGCCGATGCCGGACAACCGGCCCACGACCGTGCCCGTCCGGTCGAGCGACTGCAGCTGGAGCTTGGTGACCATCGGCGTCACGGCCGAGAGCAGCGCCCCGGGAACGAGGATCGTCACCGCAGCGACGAGCAGCACCGCGCCCGCACCGGAGGCCGTCGCCGCCTCACCAGCCCCGCGGACCGCGAACGGCGTCACGGCCACCACCGCCCCGGACACACCGAGGAGCGGGGCGAGCACGCGACGGGGGTCGACGAGGTCGGCGTAGGTCCCACCGGCCCATGAACCGGCCGCGATGGCAGCGAGCGCGATGCCGATCACCATCGTGCTCGTCTCGAGCGTCAGCCCCAGGTAGGGAGCGAGCAGGCGCAGTGCCGTGAGCTCGACCACCAGCACCGCTGCCGACGACAGGAACACCAGTGCCGCCGCCGTCCGATCTCCCAGGTCCGCACGCATGGTGGCGAGCCTAGGCGCGGGGACAGCCGGCTCGGTCATCGAAGGGTCTGCTTGCCCCCGTGCAGGAGCGTGATGAGCTGGGCCACCTTGCCGTCCGTGGCGGAGTCGCGCGCGAACGACGTCAGGTTCATCACCGGTGCGAACTTCTGCCGCGTGATCGCTTTGGCGTACGTGAACTCGCGGAGGCCGTCGGGGCCGTGGATCCGGCCGAAGCCGGACTGCCCGACGCCGCCGAAGGGCAGGCCCGGGACGGCCGCGAAGGCGATCACGCTGTTGACCGACGTCATCCCCGAGCGGATCCGGCGAGCGATCGACAGGCCGTTGGCCTTCGAGAACACCGCGCCGGCGAGGCCGTACTCGGTCGCGTTGGTGAGGCGCACGGCCTCGTCCATGCTGGCGACGGGGTTGATCGCCAGCGTCGGGCCGAAGGTCTCCTCGGTGATCTCCGTGGAGTCCTCGGGGACGTGGGTCAGGATCGTGGGCTGGACGAACCGCTCCCCCACGGCGTCGGACCCGCCGAGCGCCACCTTCGCGCCTCGGGCGATCGCGTCGTCGATGTGGCTCTTGATGACGCCCAGCTGCGACGGCATCGTGATCGGCCCGATCTTGGCGCCGGAGTCGGCCCCGGCGCGCAGGTCGTCGGCCTGCGCCAGGATCTCGGTCATGAAGGCGTCGAAGACGTTCTGGTGGACGTAGACGCGCTCGGTGCCGATGCAGGTCTGCCCGGCGTTCGACATCCCGCCCCACAGGGCCGCTTCGGCCGCCTTGGCCAGGTCGGCGTCCTCGTCGACGATGAGCGAGTCCTTGCCGCCGGCCTCGATCACGACGGGGGTGAGGTTCTCGGCGCAGGCCGCCATCACCTTCTTGCCCGTGCGCCCCGACCCGGTGAAGGCGAGCTTGTCGATCCTGGCCCGGCACAGGGCATTGCCGGTGTCGCCGAGACCGGTGACCACCTGCAGGACGTCACGGCCGTGCACCACCTCGCGGAAGGAGTCGGCGAGCCACTGGCCGACTCCGGGGGTGTACTCGCTGGGCTTGAACACGACGGCGTTGCCGGCGGCGAGGGCGTAGGCGATCGACCCCATCGGCGTGAAGACGGGGTAGTTCCACGGGCCGATCACGCCGACCACGCCGAGCGGGTGGTAGGCCACGGTGGCCGCCTGGTTGGCCATGAGCAGGCCGGACGAGACCGTGCGGGGGCCGAGCACCTTCTTGGCGTTCTTCGCCGCCCACGCGATGTGGTCGATGGCGAGGACGATCTCGAGCTGCGCGTCGCCGTGCGGCTTCCCGGTCTCGCGGTGGGAGATGTCAGCGAGCTGGGCGATGCGGCGGGTGATCACCGAGCGCCAGGTGAGCAGGAAGTCCGCGCGCTCGTCGAACGACAGGTTCCCCCACCAGTTCACCGCCTCCCGAGCACGGGCCACGGCGGCGTCGACCTCGTCCGCGCTCATCACGGGGTGCGTGCCGACCACGTCCCCGTTGGCCGGGTCGAGCGAGTCGAAGGTCTCGGTGGACGTGGCTGTGGGGTCGAGCGTGGCGGTCATCGGGACTCCTTGATGAGGTCGGCGCACTTCTCGCCGATCATGACGGTGGGGGCATTGGTGTTGCCGCGCGGGACCCGCGGCATGACGGAGGCGTCGGCGACCCGGAGGCCCTCGACGCCGTGCACCCGGAGCTCGGGGTCCACGACGCTGCCCTCGACCGTACCTATCGCGCAGGTCGCCACCGGGTGGTAGAGCGTCTGTCCGAGGCGGCCGATCCCCTCGATGATGTCGTCGTCGGAGGGGTCGGCGGAGGCCGGGATCCAGGGCTCGTCGACGTACTTCGCGATCGGTCCCTGGCGCAGGATCTCCAGGGCGGTGCGGAAGCCACCGATCATCGCCTCGAGGTCGGCGCGGTCGTCGAAGTAGCCCGGGTCGATCTCGGGATGCCAGGTCGGGTCGGCCGAGCGCAGCTTGACGTGGCCCGAGCTCTGCACGTTGACCAGCGTGACCGCCGTCGTCAGGGCACGGCGTACGGGCTCGTGCATGCCGTTGTCGTAGAAGCCGGTGGGCGCGACGTGGAGCTGGATGTCGGGGAGCTCGAGGTCGTCGCGCGAGGCGTAGAAGGCTCCCGTCTCCGCGACGTTGGAGCTCAGCGGCCCCTTGCCGGTCGCCTTCCACTTGATCAGGTTGCCGACCCCGAGCATCTCTGCGACGTCGGTGGTGTCCTTGGTGTAGCTCAGGACGCCGGACACCGGGTGGTCCTGCAGGTTCTGGCCGACGCCAGAGGACTCGACGGCCACGTCGATGCCCATGTCGCGCAGGTGCGCCCCGGGACCGATCCCCGACAGCATCAGCAGCTGCGGGCTGTTGATCGCGCCGCCGCTGAGGACGACCTCGGCGTTCACGCGTACGACGTGGTGCTCGCCGCCGCGGGTGTAGGCGACGCCGACGGCCCGGGTGCCCTCCATCACGATCCGCGTGACGAAGGCCTCGGTGCGAACGGTGAGGTTGGAGCGACGCTCGGCCGGGTGGATGTAGGCGTCGGCGACGGACCAGCGGCGACCCTTCTTGCACGTCACCTGGTAGAGGCCGATGCCGTCCTGCTCGGCGCCGTTGAAGTCGTCGTTGCGCTTGAGCCCGGCCGCGACGCCCGCCTCGATGAACGATGTGCTGAGCTCGTGGTTGTAGGTCCGGTCCTCCACGTGCAGCGGCCCGTCGGTGCCGTGGAAGCGACCACCGAGGCGGGTGTTGCCCTCGGCCTTGACGAAGTAGGGCAGGACGTCGTCGAAGCCCCACCCGGTCGCGCCGTAGGCGTCGCGCCACTCGTCGTAGTCGGCGTGGTTGCCGCGGATGTAGATCATCGCGTTCATCGACGAGCAGCCACCGAGGGCCTTCATCCGCGGCCAGTAGGCACGGCGTCCGTCGAGATGCTTCTGCGGTGTCGTCTCGTAGTTCCAGTCCCACTTGGTCTTGAAGAGCGCCGAGAACGCCAGCGGGATGTGGATGTTGTCGTCGTCGTCCGCGGGACCGGCCTCCAGCAGGAGCACGGAGACGTCCGGGTCCTCGGTCAGCCGCGCGGCGACGACGCCCCCGGCGCTGCCCGATCCGATGACGACGTAGTCGAACTTCTCGTCGGGCATGTGCTCCCTCTCGACCTGCTGTGACGCGGGCCACAAACCTACTGACGCACGGACCGCGA
>JACRAA010000257.1 GCA_016213595.1 Actinomycetota bacterium
AAGCCCGCGTCGCGCAGCGCACGGATCTTGTCCTCCTCGCGCGCCTTCGTGAGGACGAACTCCTCGATGTCGGGGTGGTCGATGTCGAGCACGACCATCTTGGCCGCACGACGCGTGGCGCCGCCCGACTTGATGGTGCCCGCCGAGGCGTCCGCGCCACGCATGAACGAGACCGGACCGGACGCGGTGCCGCCGCTGGAGAGCAGCTCCTTGCTCGACCGGATGCGGGACAGGTTGAGGCCCGCGCCGGACCCGCCCTTGAAGATGAAGCCCTCCTCGCGGTACCAGTTGAGGATCGAGTCGATGGAGTCGTCGACCGAGAGGATGAAGCACGCGCTGACCTGCTGCGGGCTCGCGGTGCCGACGTTGAACCAGACCGGCGAGTTGAACGAGAAGATCTGGTGCAGAAGCATGTACGCGAGCTCGTGCTCGAACGTCTCCGCGTCGGCCGGTGTCGCGAAGTAGGCGTTCTCCTCACCGGCCTGTCGGTACTTCTTCACCACGCGGTCGATGAGCTGGCGGAGGCTGGACTCCCGCTGCTCGGTGCCGAGCGCTCCCCGGAAGTACTTCGTCGTCACGATCGTCGACGCGTTCACGCTCCAGCTCGAAGGGAACTCCACCCCGCGCTGCTCGAAGACCGCCTCGCCGGTCTTCCAGTTGGTCTGCACCACGTCGCGGCGCTCCCAGGTGACCTCGTCGTAGGGGTGCACGCCGGGCGTCGTGTAGACGCGCTGGATCGTGAGGCCGTTGCCCTTGCTGCGGGCCCTCGACTTGGTGGTCGTCTCGGTCATGATCGCCTCTCTGACCGGCGGCGCCGGTCTGTGCAGAGTGTTGAAGGGGTGAGTCTTGCTCGGTGGTCCGACAGTTCCTGTCAGACCGTCGCCATGCCGGCGCGGAGCTCCGCGATGGCATGCTCGAAGTCGTCGACGGTGTCGGAGTGGCGGTAGACCGAGGCGAACCTGAGGTACGCGACGGCGTCCAGCCGGCGCAGAGGGGGAAGGATCGCCACGCCGATGTCCTCAGCGTTGATCTCCGCCTGGCCGGAGGCTCGCAGGGTGTCCTCGACCTGCTGGCCGAGCCGAGCGAGGTCGTCCTCGCTCACCGGCCGGCCCTTGCACGCCTTCCGGACGCCGGCGACGACCTTGTCACGTGCGAAGGGCTCGACAACCCCCGAGCGCTTCACGACGGCGAGCTGTGTCTGCTCGATCGTCGTGAACCTCCGCTCGCAGGCGGGGCACTGCCGCCGGCGGCGGATGCTGGCCCCGTCCTCTGAGACACGGGAGTCCAGCACCCGCGAGTCGGTGTGCCTGCAGTACGGGCAGAACATGGCCTGGAACCTCCCTGGCATGTGGATGGCGTTGTGGATGAGGTGCGTACATCCTGTGGATGACTGCGCTACACCTGGGATAACTACATCTCTGTAACCACTAGATGTAGTGATTCTGCCCTGCTGCCGACCACAAGTCAATGGGAACGCGGCGCCAAGTGGGCGTCAGCCAACCCCGACGTTCCTGGCCAGTACGTACGCGACGCACACGAGGAGGCCTGCGCTGAAGCCATACCGACGCCACGCCATCGGCAACCAGCGCCGAGACACGGCTGCCGGGTCACGCACGACCTCCACCATCCACCCCACTGCGCGGACGCCGACCAGCACCGCGAGGACGAGAGCCAGGGGGTTGTCCGCCCATGCCGACACGAGGTCGCCACGGATGAGGCTCTCCGCCATGTGAGTACCCCCGCACAGTGGACACAGCCAGCCGGTGACAGCGCGGAACGGACAGGGAATCCCGAAGCCTGTCAGCAGATGCACGGCGCCGAGCCCGAGCCCGAGCGCACCCAGGGAGCCGACCCGGAGAAGTGCGTCCCGCGCCGGAATAGCCTGCTCGTTGCTCCAGTCCATGGCCATGGCGATGCACTACAGTAAACGCCACTGGCACCCGTGGGGCGCTCGCGAAGGGCAAACAACAACCCGGTTGCCATATCCGTCCTCGAGAGGATCAACGTGAGCAACGAGAACTGGAACGACCCGGCCAACCCCCCGAGCCAGCCCCAGCCGCAGCACGGGCAGCCCTCGGAGCCTGACGCACAGGCATCCCCCACTGCTCCTGAGGACGAGACCCCGGGCACCGGCTCGTACTCGAGCCCCAGCAACACCACCCCGTCGTACACCCCTCCCTCCTACGGCACCCCCGGCACCGACCGGCCGGCCGGCAGCACTCCCGGCTACTCGGCCCCTGAGACCAACCCGTCGTCCGGCGCAGACACCCCTGGCGGCTACACCCCGCCGCAGACCCCACCCACGTACGGGTCGGCCCCGCAGTACGGCACGCCCGCCGGTGGCTACACCCCGCCGGCATCGGCGCCGGGCTACGGGTCGGCCCCTTCTTACGGCACGCCCGAGGGTGGCGCCCAGTACGGCTCCACCCCCTCCTACGGGACGCCCGCGGGCAGCTACGGCAGCGCCCCGGAGGGCACGCCGCCCGCAGGCGGCTACACCGACCCGAGCCAGACGTACGGCGCGACGGGCGGCTACGGCCAGTCGCAGCCCGGCCAGTACGGACAGCCCGGCTACGGGCAGCAGGGCCAGTACGGGCAGACCGGGCAGAGCGGCTACGGACAGACCAGCGAGGGCTACCAGGAGACGCCGGGCGCGTACGGCAACCCCCCGGCCTACGGCGAGGGCTACCCGAACACCGGCGTCTCGCCGTACGGGTACGAGTCCGGCTATGCCCACCCGGCCCCGGAGCTCGCGTCCTTCAGCAACCGGGCTGTCGGCTGGCTGGTCGACTGGGTCGCGCCCGCGGTCGTGGCAGGGATCCTCGGCTCGATCCTCGACGGCGCGACCAGGTCCGGCGCGTTCACCTGGATCTTCGGCCTCGCCACGGTGGCGTTCATCCTGTGGAACTCGGGGTACCAGGCGGGCATCACCGGTTACTCGCTCGGTCGCCGGGTCTCCAAGACCAAGCTGGTCTCAGAGGCGACGGGACAGCCGATCGGTGCGGGCCAGGGCATCCTCCGCGCGGGTTCCCAGTACGTCATGAACTGGCTGTGCGGCATCGTGGGTGCGGTCAGCTGGCTCTTCCCGCTCTGGGACAGCAAGCGTCAGACGCTCGCCGACAAGATCGTGAAGTCCGTGGTCATCGCCGACCCCACCGCGGGCCAGACACAGTAGTCATTCACGTCAGTACGAAGCCGCGAAGGCGCCGCCCACCAGGGCGGCGCCTTCGCCGTCTGTCCTGCTCGTCGACTGTGTCGGCTCGTCGTCTGTGTCGGGCTCGACGCCTCTGTCCGGCTCGTCGACTCAGAGCGGCGCGTTGCTCACGGACAGGAACGCGACAAGGCAGGTGACCACGGCGCTGCCCGTCAGGGCGGCAATGAGTGCCGTCACGACGACGAGGCCACGCTGCGTGAGCTGCCAGCTCGGCGAGTCGAGCAGGACCTGGCAAGCCACCGGCCGGGGCCGCACGACAAGTCGTACCTCGGCCTCAGGCCTGGTCGCCGTGGGTCCACTGGGCGTCCGGGCTGCTGCCGGCCGTGTCAGCGGCCGGGGGGCAACGGTCAATGCGCTCATCGGT
>JACRAA010000249.1 GCA_016213595.1 Actinomycetota bacterium
GTACTTCGGGACGCGCCGCCACACGGAGCGCAGGACGATGCCGAGGAGGGCGATCGTCCAGACCCCACCCAGGACGGTCCAGCCGTACACGGTCCGGACCAGCACCAGGACCAGGGGCGTGGCCGTCCCTGCGATGAGGAGGAACACGGAGTCGTAGTCGATGGTCCTCAGGATCTCGTTCACCCGTGGCCCGCGGTCGATGCCGTGGTGCAGCGCGCTGGCCGAGAAGAGCACGATCAGCGACAGTCCGTACACGGCCAGCGAGGCGATCTTCCAGGGGTCGCCCTGCGGGCTCGCCTGGGCAACGAGAAGGCCCGTACCGACGAGAGCGAAACACGCCGCAGCCAGGTGGGATGCGGCGTTGAAGCGCTCATCTGTGACATGGATGCTGCCGTCACGGCTCAATGGGACCTGCTCCATGGACCCACCTTCCGCGAGGAGCTGTCGGGCTCCGACTGCTGGGCGTCGAGACGCCGGCCAGCGAGAGGTACGGACGCTGTCAGGCGCTTCTGGTACCCCTGGCACGACGGTCAGGTCCTCTTCCGGGTCGCCGTGCTCGTGGGAACGCTCGACGCCTTCGACGCCGAGGACGACGCCGAGGGGACCGGGGTGGGGGTGTAGCCGTACTCGGTCGTTGGATGCGTCTCGACGAACTGCGCCATCGTGTCGTCCTGCAGCGCCTTGCCGAGGGCGAGGTTGCCGGCGACGTCGACGACGTCGATCGACTGGCCGTCAGGGCTGGTGCCGAAGCCGGTGATCGGTGCCTGGATCATGTGGATCTGGCTCGGGTTGGTGATCCCGACGAGGGAGAGTCCGAGGGAGTAGATGACCTCGTTCGTCATGCCCGAGTCGACGCTCACGTACTTCCCGATCGTCGCCATGACGGCGTTCAGCTTGACCGGGTTGGCGAGGACGTCCGGGGTGCCGACCTTCAGGGCCAGAGCCTTGAGGAAGGCGCGTTGCCGCAGGGTCCGGTCCAGGTCACCGTTCGGAAGCTCCTCCCGCTGACGGGCGAACGCGAGCGCCATGCGCCCGTCGGTGATGACCAGGGGCCCCTTGGGGAAGCTGTACCTCACGCCGCGGTCGTCGACGGCCACGGAGCCGACCGGGTTGTCCACCGTGATCGGACCCACGGTGTCGACGAGCTGGATGAAGTCGGTGAAGTCGGTGACCACCACGTGGTCGATGCGTGCGCCTGTGAGGCTCTCGATCGTCGAGACGGCCAGTGCAGACCCGCCGTACGAGTAGCCGGCGTTGATCTTCGCCTTGCCCTTGCCGGGGATCGTCACCCACATGTCCCGGGGGAACGAGACGAGGTAGACCGACTTCCGGTCGGCGGAGATGTGCAGCACGATGAAGGTGTCGCTGCGGCCCTGGTCGGTGCCGCGCGTGTCACTGCCGATCAGCAGGATGTTCATCGACCCATAGCTGGCAGTGGTGGATCCCACGGGCGGTCGGCTTCCTGTCGGGAGCATCGACGAGCCCCGCGAGATGCTCGAGACGGACTGGTTCAGCTTCACCCCGAAGTAGCCCACCGCGGCCGCGACGACGGCGAACAGCACGGCGAACGTGACGAGCGCGATCCTCCCCCAGCGAACCCCCTGGCGGGGAGGGAGGGGCAAGCCACGACGTGGCCCCCCCGGCGGCACCGACTCGTCTGGGCCCGACGGGGAGGGCTGTCCGGAGCCGGGTGGCGACTCGTCCGACATGACACCTCCATCAGAACACCGAGGACAACTAGGCGTTCCAGCCTAAGGCGACCCGGCTATGCGTTTGCTGTGACCAACCCAGGACTGGGCTGCGGCTGTGCACACGCCAGCCCCGGAGCTGTTGCCGGCTCCGGGGCTAACGGTATACGACGACGGTCAGTCGAGCAGGTCGGCGTAGAGCGCGGTCGACAGGTAGCGCTCGCCCCACGAGGGGATGACGACGACGATGGTCTTGCCGGCGTTGGCCGGGTCGGCGGCCAGCTCACCGGCGGCCCTCAGGGCCGCACCGGACGAGATGCCGACGAGCAGGCCCTCCTCCTTGGCGGCGCGACGCGCCCACTCGAGCGCGTCGTCCGAGGTCACCTTGATGATCCGGTCGATGAGGTCGGTGTCGAGGATCTCCGGGATGAAGCCGGCGCTGATCCCCTGGCTCTGGTGGGTTCCCTTCGGCTCCCCGGAGAGGACCGCCGACTCGGCCGCCTCGACCGCCACGATCGTCACATCGGGCTTGCGGTCCTTGAGCACCTGGCCGACCCCCGTGATGGTGCCTCCCGTGCCGACGCCGGAGACGAAGAAGTCGACCTGGCCCTCGGTGTCCGCCCAGATCTCCTCGGCGGTGGTCTCCTTGTGGATGGCGACGTTCGCCGGGTTCGTGAACTGGCTCGCCAGGACGGCGCCCGGTGTGTTCGCCACGATCTCCCTGGCGCGGACGTTGGCACCCGTGATGCCCTCCGCCGCGGGTGTCAGGATGAGCTCCGCCCCGAACGCGCGCAGGAGGGCCCGCCGCTCCTTGGAGAAGCTGTCCGGGAGGACGACGATCGCCTTGTAGCCGCGTGCCGCAGCGACCCAGGCGAGCGCGATGCCGGTGTTTCCTGAGGTGGCCTCGACGATCGTCCCGCCCGGCTTGAGCGTGCCGTCTGCCTCGGCGGCGTTGATGATCGAGACGCCGATGCGGTCCTTCACGCTGGCGGCCGGGTTGTAGTACTCGAGCTTGGCGAGCACGACCGCCTGTGAGTCTCCGTACAGGCGGTTGATCTTGACGAGCGGGGTGCGACCGATGAGAGCGGTGGCGTCGGCGTAGTAAGCCATGGCTGAACTCCTTCTGTGACAGGGAAAGCTACGGGAGGTACGAGGTGTGCGGACTGGTCGGGTGTGCGGACTGGTCTGATCTGGTCAGGCGGCTCTGCGACCGGCCACCCCCTCGAGTGCCTCGAGCACCTCCGGCGCGCGGGCGGCCCCGACGATCCGGTGGCGCACCACGCCGCTCCTGTCGAGCAGGAGCACGGTCGGCGTGCGGAGGATGCCGTAGCGCTCCACAAGGTCGAGCCGGGACTCTGCGTCGACCTCCACGTGGACGAGTCCTTCGTCCTTCTCGGTGATCTGCGAGAGCACGCGGTGCGTCCTGCGGCACGGGGCGCACACGGCCGACGAGAACTGGACGAAGGTGGCGTCGCTGCCGAGGGCCACGCCGAGGTCGGCACCGTCAACGCGTGCCGACGCGTCCGTCACGGCTCGCACGCGACCATCTGTCACGCGGCGGTACACGCCGAACGCGACAGCGACGACCACAGCTGCCAGGACCACGTACAGCCCGGTCATGCGCTCGCCCCCGAGCCTGACGAGCCCAACGGACGACCGGCGACGCGTCGCGACAGCAGGTAGATCTCGCAGCCGAGGCAGAAGTCGAACACGGCGTTCAAGACGGCTGCGACAAGCGCGAATGCGACCGCGACGTAGAACAGGACCGGCGCCCAGAGCAGGCCCGCGAGCCCGGCGAGCGCGAAGACCAGTCCGACGGTCTGCGCGAACCGAGGAGGTCGGGGATCCTCCAGGTCCCGCGGGGCGCCGAGGCGGGGACGTACGAGGCGGCGGAACAGGATGCCGTACGGCTGGGCGCCGATGCCGACCAGGGAGCCGAGCGCGAACGCCGCCGTCTGGAGCACGAGGAGGACGAGCGCCGGCAACCCGGGGCCGAGGATGAGGGCGACGGCGAGCACCACGGAGGTGATGGCCGCGCCGAAACGGGGACCGCGAGGGTCGATCAGAGGTGACTGTACGGGTGGCATGTGAGGTTCCTGGTCTGGTCGGGTCGGGGACTCGAGCGACAACACACCCGCGGCAGCGGTTGGTACCTCCGTCTTGGTACCTCAGTGGGCTGGTACCGACGTCAGGCTTGGGACTGCCGCGGCGAGTCGTCGCGGGGACAGTCGGGTCGTGTTGTCAGCGAACGCAACAGCAACAACACATGAACGAGCGCATGGGGCCGTCGGTGGCCACACGTGATTGAGCGCTCAACATGTCGTCGACCTTACCACGCAGCGGAGCAAGTCTCGGAACGGTCGTCGCGTCATACCGGAAGAAGGGGTCCTCACTCGCTACCCTTCCCTCAAGTTCACATCAGGTGGCTCAGAACCCCGTGAGTAGGCGGTCGGGAACATGGACGTTGCGACGAATCCGAACAGCGGGAACCCGAGCAGTGGGCAGCCGAACCCCCGGCCGGTCGCCCGGGCGGGGGGGCCGAGGCCTCGATCGCGCAGCCTCCTGCCGATCCTCCTCGCGTCGGCCCTCGCGGTGGGCGGGCTCATCGTGACCCCCGCGAAGGCGTACGCCGCGGTCGTACCGGTCACGACGCCCCTGCCCCAGGGCAGGACCCTGCCGTCCTCCGCCATCGCGTTCGGGTCAGCCATCGTGTGGGACACCCTGCGCTCCAGCGACTCGGGCAGCTCCTGGGTCGCCGACGCCACGCTCGCCCAGCGTGTCCGGTGGGACTTCGCCGGCGGCGGGAAGATGGCGAGGGTCGTCACCGGGACGACCAACGACACCGCGGTGGTCTACACGCCGTCGACCAACACCGTCCAGAACTTCACGATCCCGTCGGGCTACACCTCGGTCAACGCCTCGTACGCCGCGTACCCGAGCTCTGTGGTCACGCTCGCCACCGGCGTGACCACCGCGATCAGCAAGCCCTCCGGCATCACCCCTGCCCCGACGATCCTCGACCAGCAGCTGAGCACGAACAACGCGCTCGTCTGGTTCGGGACCACCAACGGCAGTACGACGCCGAACGTCTTCGCGGCCGCCGCGACGCCCACCTCGGCACCCAGCAGCTGGATCTCGATCCCCACGTACGAGGACGGCTCCCTCAGCGACACCGACTTCCTCTACGTGACGACGACGACGAAAGCGCTCTCGATGTGCACGCGGAGCCTGGCCTCGTTCGCCAGCGGCCCGCAGTGCACCCCCGTCGCCCTCGGCGACTACAGCACCGGCTACACCGCCTCGGTGCGCAGCCTGGGCACGCTCAGCCTCGTCCACGTCTGGAACGTGGCGGCAGGGATCGACCGGGCCTACATCGTGTCCGGCACCTCGGTGTCGCCGGTCCA
>JACRAA010000259.1 GCA_016213595.1 Actinomycetota bacterium
GAATGAAGGTCCTCGTCGGTACGTACGGTGAGGCTGAGCCCGTTGGGCAGGCGGACCTCGGCCACCAGCTCGCGGCCCTGGTACTCGACCACCTCGACCACCCCGTCGACCATCAGGCCGTCGAAGGTGGACCCGGGGGCGACGATCTTCACGTCGTCCGGACGGACACCGATGATGGTCGCGTCACCGACCGTCAGGTCGCTCATGGCGGTGGCGTGCACCTGGAGGCCGGACACGTCGACGACCACCTGCTGACCCTCGACGGCTGCCACCTGCGCCTTGAGCAGGTTGCGGTAGCCCATGAAGTCGGCCACGAACGCGTTCGCGGGCCGGCTGTACAACTCCCGGGGGGTACCGATCTGCTGCACCCGTCCCAGCCGCAGGACGACGAGACGGTCGGCGAGGCTCAACGCCTCCTCCTGGTCGTGCGTCACGTACACCGTCGTCAGGTTGAGCGCCTGGTGCAGCCGGCGGATCTGGGTACGCATCTCCAGGCGGAGCTTCGCGTCCAGGTTGCTCAGCGGCTCGTCCATGAGCACCAGCGGCGGCCGCAGGACGACGGCGCGCGCGATCGCGACGCGCTGCTGCTGGCCGCCGGACAGCTGCCCCGGCAGCTTCGACGCCTGGTCCTCGAGGTGTACGAGCTCGATGGCCTCCGCCACCCGCTGCTTGATCTCCTCAGGGGGCGTCTTGCGCATCTCCAGGCCGAACGCCACGTTCTTGCGCACACTCATGTGCGGGAACAGGGCGTAGTTCTGGAACACCATGCCGAACCCGCGCTTCTCGGGCCGCGTCATGTCGATCCTCTTGTCGTCCTGCCAGATGGACCCGTGCGTCAGGGGGAGCAGGCCGGCGAGGCAGTTCAACGCCGTCGACTTGCCGCAGCCGGAAGGGCCCAGCAGGGCGATGAACTCGCCCTGCTGGATCCTCAGGCTCAGGTCGGTGAGGGCGTTGGCCTCACCGAAGCTGCGTCCGACTCCCTCGAGCCGCAGCTCGTTGAACTCCTTGGCCGGGGCGACAGTCACTTGGCCGCCTTTGATCCGCCGATGTTCCGGTTCCACAGGTCGAACGCGGCCACCATGGCCGTGTACGGGAGGGGAACGACGGTCGGGTTGTTGGCGATCAGGCTGTCGTACTCCGGACGGCCGAACTTGGCGATGACGTCCTGGCTCGCCTGCGGCGCCATGGAGAGCGACACGTCCTTGATGGCCGGGCCGGGGTAGAAGTAGCCCTTGTCGTACGCCTTGGCCTGCTGGTCGGGCTTCAGCATCCAGGCGATGAGCCGGACGACTGCGGTGAGCTGGTCCTGCGAGACGCCCTTCGGCACGACGACGTAGTGGGCGTCCGTCACCCACTTGAAGCCCTTGAGCGTGGTGATCTTGGCCTCGGTCGGCACGGTGCCCAGGGCGCGCGGGTTGATGTCCCAGCCGGTCGTCGACACGATCATGTCCACCGAGCCGGACGCGAGGTCCTTCATCGTCTGCGTCGTGCCGGAGGGGTAGACGCTGATGTAGGAGCCGAGCTCCTTGAGGAAGGCCCAGGTCTTGTCCCAGCCCTTGGTGGGGTCAGTGGGGTCGGAGTCGCCCAGGATGTACGGCAGGCCCATGAGGAACGTACGGCCGGGACCGGAGTTGGCGGGCTGGGCGTACTCGAGCTTGTTCGGGTGGGCCTTCGCCCAGGCGAGGAGCTCATCGGCGCTGGTCGGCGGGGTGGAGACCCTGTTCGGCATGTACTCGAGGAGCGGGCCGGACGGGTAGTACGTGACGCACACGCCGTAGTTCCCGGCGAGCGTCTGCATCTTGCCCGCCGCGGGCAGGTAGTTGGCCATGCCGGTCAGCACGCTCGCGTTCATCGGAAGCAGCGGCTGCCAGATCTCCTGCGACAGTCCTCCGGCCAGGCCGTCGGTGCCGGTGAGAACCATGGCGATGTCGACACGGCCCGCGTTCTGCTGGGCCTTGATCTTGCCGACCAGATCGGGCGCGCTCGCCGATGACGTGGTCACAGAGCTCACGACGTCAGGGTTGTTCGCCTTGAAGTCGTCGATCATGCCCTGCGTCAGCTGCAGGTCCCCGGCGACGTCGAGGATGTTGAGGGTGACGGGCTTGCTCGGCTTGAGGGGAACGGCGCTGCTGACCTCAGCCGACGGGCCGGCATTCGGCGCTGCTGGGGCCCCGCAAGCGCTGAGGGCGGCTGCTCCGAGCACAGCCGAAGCCCCTGCGAAAACGGAACGGCGGGGAATGTTCATGAATGTCCCTTCTTCTCCTCGCGCCCAACAGTTGAACCCGAGTGGGCTCGGCGGTGAGCCCGGGCGGTGTCCGGTCCTGTCTGATGGCAGGCCGACCCGGTCCCCTTACGTCGTGATCCTGCCGATGCGGCCTGGCCGGCGCCAGCGATTGCAAAGGCTTGGCACGTTTCTGTATACGTAACCACTCGCGCCCGGCGCGCTCTCGAAGCTTCGGGCCCCGACCCATCAGGAGCGGTGATCGAGCCTGCTACGGTCGGCCCAGCGGAGGCTGGAGAGCTGACCGGGCCAGAGGCGACCCGGGCGCATCCGGGCATGCCGAACCGGATCGCTGAGGAGCGAGCAATGTCTGATCGGATCGTCAAGGCGGAGGTGCTCGTCTCGAGCCCGACGCGGAACTTCGTCACCCTGCGGATCACCACCGCCGACGGCATCGTCGGCCTCGGCGACGCCACGGTGAACGGCCGTGAGCTCGCCGTGGCGTCGTACCTCGCCGACCACGTGGCGCCGCTGCTCATCGACCTGGACCCCGGCCGTATCGAGGACATCTGGCAGTACCTCTACCGCGGGGCGTACTGGCGTCGTGGCCCGGTCACGATGGCGTCGATAGGCGCGATCGACATGGCCCTGTGGGACATCCTCGGCAAGCGAGCGGGCCTGCCCGTCTACCAGCTGCTCGGCGGCCGCGTCAGGGATGCCGTTCCCACGTACGGCCACGCCTTCGGCTGGGACATCCCGGCCCTGCTCGACGCGGTCGACGTCCACCTGGCGCGTGGCGCCAAGCACATCCGGGTGCAGTCGGGCGTGCCCGGGCTCGACAAGGTGTACGGCGTCTCCAGGGACCCCGACTACGAGCCGGCGGGGCGGGCGACCCGGCCATCCGAGGAGCACTTCGACGCCGACGCGTACATCCGGCACCTGCCCAAGGTCCTGGCGGCCGTCCGGGCGAAGGTCGGCGACGACATCCACATCCTCCACGACGCCCATCACCGGCTCACGCCCACCCAGGCGGCTCGGCTGGCGAAGTCCGTCGAGCCCTTCGACCTCTTCTGGCTGGAGGATGTGACGCCGGCTGAGGACCAGGAGGCGATGCGGTTCGTCCGCAACGCGTCGACGACGCCCTTGGCGATCGGCGAGGTCTTCAACACGATCTGGGACTGCCAGTACCTCATCGAGAACAGGCTCATCGACTACATCAGGACGGCGGTCGTCCACGCGGGCGGCATCAGCCACTCCCGCAAGATCTATGGCCTGGCCGAGGTGCACGGGGTGAAGGCCGGTCCCCACGGGCCCTCCGATGTGTCACCCATCGCCCTCGCAGCCAGCATCCACATGGGCGCCTCGACCCACAACTTCGGGGTGCAGGAGTACATGGGCTACGCCGACCTGGTCCACGAGGCGTTCCCTCACGCGTGGAGCTACGACGACGGGGTCCTGCAGCCCGGCGACGCCCCAGGCCTCGGGGTCGACATCAACGACGAGCTGCTCAACGCGCATCCGTACGCGACGGCCTATCTTCCCGTCGCTCGGCGGATGGACGGGTCGGTCCTGGACTGGTGACGTCCATTCAGTGGCAGATAGGCGGGCGCCGGTGCGTAGAGGAACCAGCGTGTGGGTATCTGCCACTGAATGGAGGCGGCCGGGCCGCGCGGCGCTTCGTGCGGGACGCGTCGAAGCCCGGCCCCGTGCGAGGCCGGGCTCCGAGTCACCTCAGCTCAGGAGCTGAGTGTGTCTACCGCTACTTGACCAGCTGGATGTCCACCGACCGGTACGTCCCGTCGTCGAGCGTGACGGTCAGGGTGTAGGTCCCGCTCACGAAGGGCGTCGTCGTGCCAGTCGGGTTGACGTAGCCGGCCTTCGTGCTCAGGTTGAAGATGTACTGGCCGTCGCCGTACCGGAAGAGGTTCCCGGTGGTCGAGGCGGCCGTGGAGACTGCCTCGTCGATGCCGGCGTCAGGCGTGCCGTCGACCGCCTTCACGTACAGCTTCGCGACAGCAGCGCTGTACGGCTGGCCGTTGCACAGCAGCTGGAACTTCACCGGGACCGTGCTGCCGAGCTTGAACCGGCTCGTCCCGTTGCTGTTGATCGGCTGGGCGAACCCGAACGAGCCGCCGTAGACGACCTTGTACGTGCGGCTCTCAGACGCCATGTTGCCGGCGTTGTCGGTCGCAGTCGCGGAGTAGACGTACGTGCCCACACCGGAAGCCGTGGTCGGCGTGCTCCAGGTGTCGTGTGATCCCGCCGCAAGGCCGGACAGCGTGTCCGCCGGAGCGAACGTCGGCTTCGTGAGGGACCCGGCCGTGCAGAGCTCGATCGTCGACCCCTGGCTGGGGCCGCTGATGGTCAGGATCGGCACGCTCTTGTCGATGCTGATGCCGTTCACCGTCTGGGAGGCGGTGTTGTTTGACGTGTCCGTGCAGGTTCCTGTCGCGGACTGGTCGCGCCCCTCCGTGGTCACCGTCGTCGACACCTGGCTCGCCTTGACGCCCACGATGTCAGAGCAGGACCAGGTCACGGTGACGTCGGTCTTGTTCCAGCCGGCGTTCGGCTGTGTGCTCACCCAGGTGATCACAGGAGCAATGGTGTCCACGACTGTGATCGTGAAGCTGCCCTTGGCGACATTGCCCGAGGCGTCCGTCGCGGTGCAGCCGACCGTGGTCCGGCCGACAGGGTAGAACCCGGACTCAGGCTTGTCGCAGGTGACGACCGGGCGGGCATCGACGATGTCCGTCGCGGTCGGCGCCGTGAACCCGTCGGTCGCGCCGCCTGCCATGTTGCCCTGGACGGTCTTGTTGGC
>JACRAA010000248.1 GCA_016213595.1 Actinomycetota bacterium
CTGTTCGAGAGCGGGTCCCTCCAGGGCATGCAGGAGGTGATCTACCGGCTGCGTCGGGAGGTCGTCGAGCTGCGCCGCGTCGTCCTGCCGATGCGGGAGGTCGTCCTCTCGCTCAACCGCCGCCGCGAGGCGAAGGCGGAGGAGGACAGGGAGCACCATCCGGAGGCGATGCCGACGGTCGTCGGCACCTCGCTGGACGGGTGGTACGACGACCTGTACGACCACACGCTGCGTGCCGCGGAGTGGACGGAGTCGCTGCGCGACATGATCTCCAGCCTGTTCGAGACGAACCTGTCGCTGCAGGACGCCCGCCTCAACACGATCATGAAGAAGCTCGCCGGCTGGGCGGCCATCATCGCCGTGCCGACTGCCGTGACGGGCTGGTTCGGCCAGAACGTCCCGTACACGGGGTTCGGCCAGCCGGTGGGGGTCGTCATGAGCCTCGCGCTCATCGTCGTCGGCAGCGCTGCCCTGTACCTGGTGTTCCGGAAGTACGACTGGATCTAGGCCCTTCTTCCCCGGCGACTTCTTCCGGCTCGTAGGACTTCTTCCCCTCGAAAGGCCACGACACGCGCGGTCGGTACGGCGTGTCTCAGCACGAACTGGCCTCTCGAAGCGCTGACGAGCTGACTGACCCCCGATCCGCTGGCCCCGCCGCTGCCGAGCCGCCCGCCGCTAGTGCGGCGCCTCACCGAGCCACGCGTCGACCTCGCGGAGCCACACGGCCTTGTCGCTTGGGCTCGCCAGAGACGCAGTGATGCTGGACCGGGCCAGGTCCGCGAGCTCGCCGTCGCTGAAGCCGTGCACCTGCCGGGCGACCTCGTACTGGTCGGTGAGTCTCGAGAAGAACAGCAGCGGGTCGTCGGCGCCGAGGGCGACGGTCGCACCGGCGTCGACCAGCGTCCGCAAGGGTACCTCGGCCGGCGTCTCGTACACCCCGAGGTGCACGTTCGACGTGGGGCACACCTCGAACGCGATCCCTCGCGCCACGATCTCCTCCAGCAGGGCCGGGTCCTCCGTCGTCCGCACGCCGTGCCCCAGCCGGGTGGGGGAGAGGGCGTGCACGATCCGCCGTACGTGGTCGGGCCCGGACAGCTCACCCCCGTGCGGGACGCCGGCCAGGCCCGCGCGGCGGGCGATGCCGAACGCGTGGGACCACTCCTCCGTGACGCCCGCCTGCTCGTCGTTGGACAGCCCGAACGCGACGACCTGTCCGGTTCCGTCCCCCCCCCCACGGGCGGCGAGCCCCCCCAGGGTCTAGGCCTCCATGGGGTGGCGCAGCCGCGAGGCGGCCACGATGACCCCCACGCTCAGCCCGTACGTCCTGCTCGCGACCCGTGCCTCGTCCATGACGATCTCGAGCGCCTCAACCAGGCCGCCCACGTGGGGTGCGTACGAGCTGGGGTCGATCTGCAGCTCGAGGCGTCGCGACCCGTCCCGTACGTCGTTGGCCACCGCGGCCGACACGACGCGCCGCATCGCCTCCTCGCTCACGACGACGAGCCGAGCCATGTCGTACGACCGCTGGAACCGGTGCCAGCCGCGGGTCGTGCCGGGGACCGACAGCGCCTCCGCGTCGACCAGGTGCTCGGGCAGGGGGACCTCGGCGAGGGCGGCGAGCTCACGCAGGGTCGGGATGTCGAGGGAGCCGGTGAAATGGAGGTGGAGGTGGGCCTTGGGGAGCTGGGCCAGGTCGTGGCGGGACCGGTCGGGCTCCATGCGAAGCCACCCTAGCGGCGTGGGTTCAGGCAGCGATCACGACAGGACGGCCAGGCTGACCGAGACCAGCCACACGACTCCGAGGGCCAGCAGCATGGGGTCGTGGAGCACGACGTTCTCCGGCTCCCCGGCCTCGCCGCGGTCGATGTCACGCGCGTAGCTGAGGATCGCGAGCGTGAACGGCGCGATCGAGATCGCCGGCCACGGAGCCGTCCACAGCCCCTGGCCGCGCTGGTCGAACGCCCACAGTCCGTAGAACGTGATGACGAGCGTCGCGGACGCTGCCCAGACGAAGCGCAGGTAGTCCGGCGAGTACGACGCCAGCGAGGGCCTCGTACCGGCGCTCGAGCCCAGCTGGACGAGCTCGGAGTAGCGCTTCCCGGCGACCATGAACAGCGACCCGAACGATGCCACGAGGAGGAACCACTGGCTCAGCGGGATCGCGCTCGCGACGCCGCCGGCGAGTGCCCGCAGGAGGAAGCCGAGGGCGACGAGGGCCAGGTCCACGACGGGCCGATGCTTGAACCACACGGAGTACGTGAGCTGCAGCGTCGCGTACACGACGACGACGACCCCCAGGGCCACCGAGGTCGCGAACGCGACGGCCAGGCTCGCCGCGAGGCACACGGCGGCGAGCACGAGCGCGACCGGTATCGACACCTCGCCGGCGGCGATCGGACGGAATCGCTTGGTGGGGTGCTGGCGGTCCTCCGCGAGGTCGCGGGTGTCGTTGACGAGGTACACGAACGCACTGACCAGGATGAACGCCAGCAGGGACAGCAGAGCGCCCCGCAGGATCGGCCACTCCAGGAGGCGCCCCGATGCCAGCGGTGCGGCGAAGACGAGGACGTTCTTGACCCACTGCTTCGGCCGGAGGGCACGGATGACAGCGGGGATGCGGGAGCGCCGCGGTGTGACCGTCGACTCGTCGACGGTGCCACGGCTGACCGCCTCTACCTCGTCCATCGCCACGAGGCTATCGCGGGTGGCGTACTGACGGCGCAGGATGCCGCCCGTACGAGCCGGTGTCGCGCCTGGGCCGACGAGGCGCGGGCGGACAGACGAGCCTTGCTAGACTCCGTCTGCTTCACGAACCAGGAGGTCGTACATGGCGTTGGACCGTGCCCGCACGGTGCCCCTGCGCGAGGCGCTGGTCAAGAACCCGACGCTGAACCTCCTTGCGAACCTCACGCTCCGCGAGGTCAA
>JACRAA010000251.1 GCA_016213595.1 Actinomycetota bacterium
GAGGAGCTGCCCGAGCGCCTCGAAGCCGTGCTCGCCGTGCTGTACCTCGTGTTCACCGAGGGGTACGCGCCCACGACGGGGGCAGCGGTTCGTACGGATCTGGCCGCCGAGGCGATCCGCCTGGCCGGTCAGGTGGCCGTCCTTCTTCCCGACGAGGCGGAGGTCCACGCGCTGCTGGCCCTGATGCTCCTCCACGACTCCCGCCGCGCGGCCCGGGTCTCGCCCGACGGCCGCCTGGTCCCGCTCGAGGATCAGGACCACGGGCTGTGGGACCTGGTACAGATCGAGCGGGGGCTGTCCGCGCTGGAGGCGAGCCGTCGGGCAGCCGTGGGGAAGCCGCCTGGTCCGTACCTGCTGCAGGCAGCCATCGCCGCCTGCCATGCGACGGCAGCCACGCCGGAGGCAACACCATGGCCGAAGGTGGCCGGGCTGTACGAGGAGCTGGCGGCGATCGCCCCGTCTCCGCACGTCCTGCTGGCGCGTGCCGTGGCGGTCGGGATGGCCGAGGGCCTCGATGCGGGGCTCGCGGCGCTGGCCGAGCTGGGCGACGGTGAGCCGTACGGGCTGCGGCTGGCTGCGGAGGCGGACCTGCTCCGGCGGTACGGACGTCGGCGCGAGGCAGGTATGGCGTACCTGGCGGCGGCGGAGCACAGCGAGGGAGCCCAGAGGGAGTTCCTCCAGCGGCGGCGTGCCGAGCTCGAGCCCGATTCCGAGTAGCGCCCAGGTGTACAGGTGCTCTCGCCGAGGGGTACAGGTGCTCTCGCGGACGGGTACAGGTGCTCTCGCGGACGGGTACAGGTGCTCTCGCCGAGGGGTACAGGTGCTCTCGCGGACTGGTACAGGTGCTCTCGCGGACGGGGACGGAGTGTGGCCGGGCAACCGGCCCTACGTCAGCTCAGGAGCTGCTTGATGATCGGGCCGGCGGTGCCCGAGCCCGAGCTGCCGTCCTTGACCCACACGGCGATCGCCGTGTCGCTCCCCGTGAAGCAGATCATCCACGCGTGTGTCGGCAGGTTGGCTCCCGCGCCGTACTCCGCGGTGCCGGTCTTGGCACCGAGCGCGAGGCCCGTGAGCACGCGGCCGGAACCCGTCTGGACGGTGTACGCCATGAGCTGGCGCAGGATGTCGGCCTCCCCGGGCGTCAGGGGCGCGGCAGTGGACGTGGGCTTGGTCTCCTCGACGAGGTACGGGACGACGGTGTGGCCCGCCGCGACCGAGCTCGCGAGTCCTGCCATGGTCAGGGGCGACGCCAGAACGCCGCCCTGGCCGATGAACTCCTGCGCCTTCTGGGCGCTTGAAGCCGCCTTCGGCACGATCCCGTAGTTCACCGGGAACCCGGCGTCGTAGTCGATGCCGACCCCGAGGCTCGCGGCTGCCGCCTGCAGGTCGGGGCCGCCGATCGTGCCGTACTCGTTGATGAACGCCGTGTTGCACGACTGGGCGACGGCGTCCTTGAGCGGGATCCGGCCAACCTTGGACGAGGGGAAGTCGGAGTAGTTCTTGAAGCGCTGCCCCTCGACGTTCGCCGTGGCCGTACAGCTCATGATCGTGTCCGCGGTGTACCCCTTGCGGATGAGCGCCAGCGAGGTCGCGATCTTGAACGTCGACCCGGGCGCGTACTGCCCGTACGTCGCGTCGGGCTGTCCCGCGCTGCCCGGTGAGTTGGCGACGGCGAGGATGCCGCCGGTCGACGGGCGGATGACCGCGACCGCTGCCGGACCCGTGATCCCCTGCATCACGGCCTCGGCCTTCTGCTGCCACGCGAGGTCGAGGCTGATCACGAGGTCCTTGCCCTGAACAGGGTTGGTCGAGTAGACGACGACAGGGGTCACCGAGGGCGCTGCTGTCCCCGCCGCCCCCGAGGCGCCCGAGGCGGAGCCGGAAGCGCTGGTTGCAGGCGTCGCGGTTCTCGAGGCCGAGGCGCTCGCCGACCCGCTGGACGACGGGCTCGCCGAGCCGCCTCCTGTCGCGGTCGGACGTCGCCCGACGATCGTCACCTTGTCGCCCGGCGTGCCGCGCAGCTGGGCGTCGTAGCGCCGCTGGAGCCCGCTCAGCCCGACCTGGTCGCCGGGGAGCACGGCACCCTTGGAGGCGGCGATGATGTCGGGCGTCGCATCGCCGATCACACCGAGCACCTCAGGGGCGATCCCGTCCGTGACCGGCAGCATGGCCGTGCCCTCGACGCCGACCGCACCCCCGATCGTCGCCACGGCTGCGGGGACGCTGCCCTGCCGCAGCGTGATCGCGACGACGAACGCCTTGTCGGACGACGCGGCCACCTGGGCCGCGAACTTGTCCGGGTCGATGCTCACGACGGCTGCGAGCGCCCGCGCCGAGGCGACTGCCGCGTCACCCGTCACGCGCATCTTGTCGATGCCCACCCTGACGACCTTGAACTGCTCGACGAGGGCCTGGTTGTTCGCACCCAGGATCGCGCCGCGCTGCGCTGCCGTGTGGGTGTGCACGAGCCGGTTCGTCACGTTGAGCTGGGGCATGAGCACGGCCGGCGACCACGAGAGCTTCCAGCCATGGCCGTTGTGGACGAGCGGGGCGGTGACGTCGTACGCCCACGGCCCGCTGGGCATCGGCCACGAGTAGTGGAGCACCACGGACGCGGCCGGGTTGGCGGGGTCGTACGTGATGGCACCCGTCGTCACGGCAGGCTTGATGCCGTCCATCCCGGCCACGACCGCCGTCAGCTCGGTCTGGGCAGCCGCCGGGGACGAGGCCAGGGGTGCGGCCGAGATGTCGAGCGCGCTGAGCGCCGCCGCGACCGTACGGACGGTGTCGTCAGCGACGGGAAGGTTGAGGGCAGGCTTGCTCGGTCCCTTCGAGCAGCCCGCGAGCAGCGCGACAAGCAGGACGAGGGCGAGCAGCACCCCCCGTGGACCTCGCATGGCCACCTCCTCCAGGCCCCAGGCTAACGGGCCGCTCCGACATCGTTTCGCAGGTCCCATCGCGTGCCTGCGTGAGCTCGACAGCGACCTCGTCGACAATCCGGGGGACACCTCGCCGGATGCTCGGGCAGAGTAGCTGCATGCCCCTTGACGTCGTCCCTCTCGGCCCCGACCGCCTCCGCGACATCCTCGACGTCGACCTGTGGGCCTTCCCGTCGCCCGTCCCCGTCGAGGAGCAGCTGGACTGGCCGACGCCGCTGCCCTGGGGCCGCACGTACGGCATCGAGGACTCGACTCATCCCGGCCGCCTCGCCGCCTTCCACGCCTCGTACCCCTTCGGCCAGACCCCCGTCCCCGGCGCACGGCTGCCGGTCGCGGGGCTGACCTGGGTCTGCGTCCACCCGCAGTGGCGCCGGCAGGGCCTGCTCCGCGCGATGATCCGCTCACACTTCACGCACTGCCTGGAGCGCGGCGAGGCGGTGTCGATGCTCTTCGCGGCGGAACCGGCGATCTACGGACGGTTCGGGTACGGCCTCGCCGCCCGCCAGGTCATGCTCACGGTCCCGCGTGGCGCCCCGCTGCGACCGGTCGACGCCTCCGGCCTGTCCGTACGGATCGAGCACTTCGACGAGACCCAGCACGGCGCGCTCGTGACCCAGCTGCACGCCGGCGTCGACCGGCCAGGGTGGGTCACGCGGTCGGGCGAGGCGCACCAACGGTCGTTCCTCAGCGAGACGCCGCAGCGCAAGGGCGAGTACGAGACGCTCCGGATCCTCGTCGTCGAACGCGACGCCCAGCCGGTCGGCTACGCCCTGTTCCGGCGGCGGTTCGCCTGGGGCCCGGCCGGGCCCGCGGGGAGCGTCCGGGTGGTCGAGGTCGTCGCCGAGGATCCCGCGGTCGCGCACGTGGTGTGGAGCCACCTGCTGGACCTCGACCTGACAACCGAGGTGCTCACCCCGAACCTGGCGACCGACGACCCGCTGCTCAGCATGCTCGTGGATGTCCGCTCGGCACAGGCTCGTACTCAGGACAACCTGTGGGTACGGCTCGTCGACGTCGCCGCGGCGCTCGCCGGCCGGCGGTACCGCACCGACCTCGACGTGGTGATCGAGGTGGCCGACTCCGTGCTGCCCGACAACGCGGGGCGCTGGCACGTACGGGCGAGCGCCGGTGGCGTACCCGAGGTGTCCCGTACCGACCGCGGCCCCGACCTCGCCCTCGACGTACGGGAGCTCGGTGCCGCCTACCTCGGCGGGGTCTCGCTCGTCGAGCTTGCCGGCGCCGGTCTCGTCACAGAGGTGACGGCGGGGACCCTCGCCCCCGCCGCCACCGCTTTCGGCTGGCACCGCGCGCCTGTCGCCAGCTGGATCTTCTAGCGTCGCCCGCCCTCCGGGGTGGCGGCGTCCGCCGCCGCCTGGAGCTCGGAGATGATGATCCGTCGCTGGCCGAGCATGGCCTTCTGGACGGCGGCGGCCCGGAACGGGACACGGTCGTTCAGCAGCTCGTACAGCCTCCTCGGCACGATCTGCCAGCTCAGCCCGAACGGGTCCTTGAGCCACCCGCACATCGACTCCTGACCGCCGTCGCTCACCAGGCCGAGCCAGAGCCGGTCGACCTCGGCCTGGTCCTCGCACATGACGCTCAGCGACATGGACTCGTTGAAGCGGAAGTCGGCCGGCTGGCTGATCCCGCGGAACTCCGTGCCGTGCATGCGCCAGTCGGCGAGGACTGCCGGCTGGCCGTCCCCCATCCGGGTGCGGGAGTGGACCTCGAAGTCCTCGAACACGCGCTCGTACCGCTTGAGCGCCTCCTCCAGGTCCCCTTGGAACCACAGGCAGGTCGTGATCACGTCCGGTCCTCTCTCAGATCTCGGCGAGCAGTGAGTCGAGCTTGGCATAACCGTCGTTGACACCGACGTCCATGCCGCTGGCCAGCCACTGGTCACGCTCCGCGAAGCTCTCCACGAGCGACTGGGCGGTCAGCCGCGTGCGGCCGTCGCCGAGGTCGGTCAGCGTGAGCGTCTGCAGCGACACGCCGGTCGGCCAGTCGTCGAAGGTGAACGTCTGTACGAGGCGGGTCGGGGAGACCTCGTGGAAGCAGCCGTGGAACGAGTACGACTCGTCGCCGCGGATGTTGGAGAAGGCCCAGCTCCCGCCCGTACGGCAGTCCCAGTGGTCGACCCGCGTCGTGATGTCGTTCGGGCCGACCCAGCGTGCGTACAGGTCGGGGTCGGTGTGAGCGCGGAAGAGCTGCTCGGGTGTTGCGGCGAAGTCGCGGGTGATCCGGATGAGCGGCACGTCCGGGTCTGCCTCGATGCGCGCCTGCGCATGCTCGGTGATGGTCATCGTGTTCCTCCTTGTGGTGTCTGGCGAGGGCCGGCCTGCGACCGCCTCGCCGTGTCGGTACGCCGGGACTGCGACGGTCCCGACCTGTCAGGGAGCCTGGTCTCGGATGCGGAGTCCATGTCCGCCAGGACCTGGTCTAGGCGCTGATAGCGCTCCTCAGCCCTGCGGCGATAGGTCTCGAGCCAGTCGGTGACGGGCTCGAGGACGGACGCCTGGAGATGTACGGGCCTGCGCTGGGCGTCCTTGCCACGGCTCACGAGCCCCGCCCGCTCCAGCACTGCGAGGTGCTTGGAGACGGCCTGCAGGCTCATCGCGTACGGCGCCGCCAGCTCGGTGAGCGTCGCGTCCCCCAGTGTCAGGCGCGCCACGAGGTCGCGCCGCGTGGGATCCGCGAGGGCGGAGAACGTACGTGAGAGCTGGTCGGTCGGCATGGCTTTCCTCAACTGAGTGGTTGATCACGAACCTACGTCGCGACGTACGCGAAGTCAACCGTTCAGTTGAGAAGAATCTGCTCTGCCGGGGTGATCGAGTGGTCGGCCATGTAGTCGAACACGTGGCGCAGCGCGACCCGGCGGGGGTCGTGGTAGTAGGGGCGCTGGGCAGCGGTGAAGTCCTCCCAGGCGCCGGCGAAGTCGAAGGCCCACGTGAACAGGTCCTTCGGGCGGTCGGCGACGGCGAACAGGCAGCGGAAGCCGTACTCCTCACGCACCGCGACGATCTCCCGCCAGATGGCGAGGAACTCGTCCCAAGCTCCGGTGATCGCGTACCGGCGCATGATCGCGATCCGGCCCTCGGCGCTGGCCGGCGACGCATGGGTCAGGCGTTCCACAACGACCGGGCGGATGGTCACGTTGCGGAAGACATGCGGGGCGAGCAGGGCGTCCAGCTCGGCCGACTCGGGGTCCGCCGCCACCTCGTGCGCGACGGACTCGCGGTCGTCACAGTCGTACAGCCAGGTCAGCTTCGGCTCGGCCTGCGTCTCGAGGAAGAGGCGGTGGGTCGTGGCGCCGTGGCGTGACCAGAGCGCGACGACGCGCGGCAGCAGCGACCGCCACGCGTCGAGGTGGCCGGGCTTCACGGAGTACCGGTGCAGGTACGTCTGGGCGTCCGGCGTCACGGGGAGCGGCCTGTCCTCGGCCGCCGGGGGCGGTTTCAGGCCCGGTGCCGTCATGAACGGCATCCTGACACGCAGTGCGGCGGGGGTGGAGGTGCACTGATCCGCCTTTTCGTACCGGAACCGGGACGAGGGGGGCTGAATGGGGTGGCGTGGGCTCGCTGCGGTACGAAACGGCGGCGGCGCCTGTCCACGGGGTTCGTCCACAGGACGGGCTTCCGTCCACAGCTGCGCGCGACAGTGACGAAACACGGCTCCGACGCCAACTGTCAGGAGTGTGAACATCGACACCCTGCTCGCCGCCGAAGGGCCCGTCTTCCACCTCCGGTCGCTGCCCCCGGCCACCCGGGCCACCGTCAAGAGCGCCCACGAAGCCGGCCGCCTGGTGCGGCTGCTGCCGGGCACCTATGTGATGCCGGACGCCCAGGACGACTTCGCCACTCGATGCGCAGCAGTGGCGTGGTGGTGTCCGGATGCGGTCATCGTGGGGGCCGCCGCAGCCCGGCTCACGTTCTGGCCCGACCTGTTCGTCAGCCACATCGATGGGGCTCGTCGCGGGTACGTCCCCAGCGCTCACGGCTACAGGTTCGAGCGCCGCGCGGTCGACCCCGACTTCGTGGTCGTCCGCCACGGCCTGCGGCTGTCCAGCCCCGCCCTGACGGCAGTGGACCTGGTCCCGAACCGTGGCGGCGACGCGATCGACACCTGTCTACGGGCGCGAGCCGCCCGCCTCGAGGACCTCTGGGCCGCGTTCCGTGCCCATCCGTCGCGGAGCGGGAACCTGGAACGGCACCGGATGCTGGTCGACTCGCGCGACAGGCCCTGGTCGGCTGCGGAGCGACTCAGCCATCGGCTCCTTCGTCGCCACGGCATCTCGGGATGGACGTCGAACCTGGAGGTCAGGGTGCAGGGCCTCAGCTACTTCATCGACATCGCGTTCCGCGCCGAGCGCCTGGCGGTCGAGATCGACGGTCGACTTCACGAGGACGACCCGTCAGTGTTCGAGTCCGACCGGTACCGGCAGAACGCCCTGGTCACCGAGGGCTGGCGCGTGCTCCGCTTCACCTACGGCATGCTCGTCGACAGGCCTCAGTACGTGGTCGACCAGATCCGAGCCGCCCTGGCCGACTCATGAAGCCACCCGGATCCGCCGTTTCGTACCGCAGCACGTGCGAGTGGCGCTGGTGGCGGGTCAAGCGCGTGTTGAGGTACGAAAACGCGGATCGTGCGACGAGTCGACCCCGGCATCCCCGCGTTCTGAGCAGGCATCCCCGCGTTCTGAGCCGGCATCCCCCCGATGGGAGCGGTATGACCCCGTTTGGAGCCGTCGGCGACACTGTGGACTACACGCATCGGGCAGATCGAGCATCCGGCCGCCCGGTCGGAGGGGAACCCCTGGGGGGTCGCCCCGGTTCCGTACAGAGGACACCCAAATGCTCGTGCCCCCGTATGTCTGGGCCCTGACGATCCTGGCGATCGTGGCCCTTCTCGCCTACGACTTCCTCGTCCACGTCCGTACAGCCCATGAGCCCAGCCTCGGAGAGGCGGCTCGCTGGTCGGCGCTGTACGTGGGCCTGGCTCTCGCGTTCGGCGCCGGCGTGTGGCTGTTCGGCGGCGCCGAGGCGGGCGGGGAGTACTTCGCCGGCTACCTCACCGAGAAGGCGCTGAGCGTCGACAACCTGTTCGTGTTCCTCATCCTCATGACCTCGTTCGCCGTGCCGCGGATGCTCCAGCAGAAGGTGCTGCTGTTCGGCATCGCCATCGCGCTGCTGGCCCGTACGGGCTTCATCTTCGCCGGTGCGGCGCTCATCGCCGAGTTCGCCTGGGTGTTCTACGTCTTCGGTCTGATCCTGCTCGTCACGGGCGCGCACATGCTCGTCGACCACGGCGAGAAGGAGGCCGACAACATCGCGGTACGGCTCGC
>JACRAA010000252.1 GCA_016213595.1 Actinomycetota bacterium
CGTCGGCCAGGTCCACGTGTCGAGCACGCAGCTGTACCACGCGGTGTCGCTGCTGCGGGCCTTCCTCACGGTCGGGACCGAGGCGGCCCAGGTCCGCGCCTCCCGGTTCGTGGCGCCGCTCGTCGACCCGCTCAACAGGGGCGGCTGGACCGGGGACCTCGAGCCGCACGAGGCGACGACCACGCTCGCCACGCTGGACTTCGGCGACGGGCGCAGCGGACTGTACGACTTCACCGACAACCAGACGCGCAACCTGCTCCGGACGCGACGGCTGCTGGTGCGCGGCAGCCACGGCGAGCTCTCCGACGAGACGCTGGTGCGGCTGATCGACCCGACGACCATCACGACCTCGTCGTTCCGTCGACGCCAGACCGGTCACGACCTCGACCAGAACGGGTACGCGACCGACCACATCGCGCTCGGCGACCACGTGTACTGGCGCAACCCCTGGCCCCTGCAGCGCTGGAGCGACGACGAGCTCGCGATCGCCGGGCTGCTGACCCGTACGGCCGCCTGGGTCCACGGCGAGGGGCCGGAGCCCTACCCGCTGCGCGACGCCTGTACCGACCAGCTGCTGGCGCTCGCCATCACCGAGGCCGCAGAGTCCGGCCGGACAGTACGAGTGGACCCCGCGGCCGTACTGGCGTGAGCAGGACACCTTCGCGCCCTCTGCCCGGGAGCGGCAGCTAGGCGGTGCGCATCCCCGGGATCCGGCGCTTGAACTCGCTCATGAACAGGTCGTGGAGCGCCTTGGTGTCCACGACGCCGCCGAGGCTGGGCAGCGCACCTCCAGCCGACTTCTGGCACACGGCCAGCCACGCCTGACCCATGGCGAACGTGAACGTGGACGCGATCGAGGCACTGATGACCCCGCCGGCGATCGTCCCCGCACCCGGGATGAGCTTGAGCAGCGAGGTGAAGCTTGCGCGGCCGGCCGTCGTCGCCACCGCCGTGGAGGCGACCGCCGCGAGTCCAGCCTTGTCCACGCCCAGTCCGTACAGCTGCGCGATCCTCGCCATCATCGCGAGCTGCAGCGGTACGAGCAGGGCGGCGTCCGAGAACGGGATGGGCGTGGCCGCGGCAGCGGCCGAGGCCGTCACCGTCACCCCGATGAAAGCCTGCGCAGCACGCGCTTTGGCATCGAGGTCAACGCGCTGCGCAGCGACGAGCGCCGCCTGTACGGCTTCAGGGACCACCTGAAACGTGGCGTGCACAAGCTCGCTCAAGCCGTAGGGCGGCTGACCAGAGAACTGGTCCCTCATCGCGTAGGTCATGAACGGACGGCCGCCGAGGATCGGCAGCCGCAGCGACTCGATGTGCCGCGCCAGCGCGACGGCGTCGGGATGGTACTGATCGTCGCGGCGGGGAACCTGCGTGAGCACGACGATCACAGGGAGGTCCAGTGCGGCGAGGGCCCGGATGAACGTAGCCTCGGCCTCCTCGAAGCGGCGGTCCATGCCGCGCACGCAGTACCACGCGCAGTGGATCTGCTCCGACAGCGGTTTGGAGCGCAGACCCTTGACGACCTCCCGCAGCTCCCGGACGAGCGTCGCGTCGTCACGCCCGATCTCGAGGCCCTTCGTGTCGAAGATGCCGAGCGTCCCGCGCCTGTCCACGTACAGGTGGCTCCCCTGGGTCACCGGCTCCCCGATGCCCGTCTTCGCGACCTCGGCACCGAAGACGGCGTTGATGAGCGTGGACTTCCCGGTTCCGGTCTTGCCGAAGACCGCCAGGTTGAACCGGCCGATGGCGGCCGCCTGGCGGTCGAACTCGGCGCGGAACGACTCTGTGAACCAGTCGGGCACGCCTCCAATGTACGGACCGGGCAACCGTGGGGGCCCCAGGCCGGCCGACAGCGGACACGGGAGGACCCGCCCAGTAAGGCCATGCCCGCTGTGCGGACAAGTCTTTGCTTTCTGACCTGTAAGTCAGTAGAAGGGTTGTAACGTTCGAGCACAACCGCAACGCAAGGAGGCGTTCTTTCGATGCCCACGATCAGCATCCAGCTCTACACACTCCGTGACGCTCTTGAAGCAGACCGGGACGGCACCCTCGCCGCAGTCGCCGCCATGGGCGTCGACGAGGTGGAGCCGTTCGGCATAGAGCACTTCGAGTGGCTCCCGGATGCCCTCGCCGCCGCAGGCCTGAAGGCCGGCAGCGCTCACGCCAACATTGTCGAGAGCCCCGACGCGGTGATCGCCGCCGCCAAGGCCCTCGGCGTCACCACCGTCTTCCAGCCCGGACCCGTACCCCGCGACGCGTTCAGCTCGGCCGAGAGCCTCGCGTCCTTCGCTGCGTCGATCAACGCGCAGGTCGACGCCTTCGAGGCGGCAGGCATCAAGATCGGGTTCCACAACCACGACTGGGAGTTCATCGCCCCGCGGATCGACGGCGAGCTGGCGTACGACCACTTCGTCTCCCTGCTCGACCCGCGCACGGTGCTTGAGCTGGACACCTACTGGGCAGCTGCCGGCGGCGTCGACCCGCTCTCGCTGTTCGAGAAGTACGGCGACCGGATCACCCACCTCCACGTGAAGGACGGCCCCATCGAGGGCGGTCACGGAGTCAGCAACGTGGTGCTGGGGACCGGAGCCATGAACATCCCCCCGATCCTCGAGGCCAGCCCGGACCGCGTCTGGGTCCTCGAGTTCGACATCGCCTCTGACTCAGTGGCGGAGTCGGCCGCCAGCATCGACTACCTGAAGGAGAAGAAGTGACCGCGAAGGTCGGCGTCGTCGGCGCCGGAAACATCTCGCCCCAGTACCTCAGCCACATCGCCACGTACCCGGATGTCGAGATCGTCGCGATCTCCGACCTCATCGAGGAGCGGTCGACGGAGAAGGCCGAGAAGTACGGGATCGCCACCCACGGCACACCTGGCCCCGAGGGCTCGGACATCATCTACGACAACCCTGATGTCGAGTACGTGATCAACATCACGAACCCGCAGAACCACATCGACGTCAGCCTTCAGGCCATCCGTGCGGGCAAGAACGTGTGGAGCGAGAAGCCGCTGGGCCTCAACCTCGAAGGTGCGAAGCAGATCCTCGACGAGGCGAAGGCGCACGGGGTGACCGTGGGCTGTGCGCCCGACACCGTGTTCGGCCCTGGTTTCCAGACCGTGCTCCGCAAGATCCGCGACGGCGAGATCGGCACCCCGATGGGCGCCGTGGCGATCATGCAGCAGCCCGGCCCCGACCTGTGGCACCCGGGCCCCGAGTTCCTGTTCCAGGTGGGCGCCGGCCCGACCCTGGACATCGGCCCGTACTACTTCACGGCCCTCGTCCTCGCGCTCGGTCCCGTCGTCAGCGTGACGGCCGGCGGCGGCAAGGCGCGCGCGGTGCGCGAGGTCATGGCCGGCCCGAATGCCGGGAAGAAGTTCGACGTCGAGGTCCCGACGACGATCCGGGCGCTGCTGCGTCACGCCTCGGGCGCGACCTCGATCGTCCTGCTCACGTTCGACTCCGGCCTCAGCCGGCACGGCTTCCTGGAGTTCCAGGGCACGGACGGCGTCATCGTCTCCCCGGACCCCAACTTCCACCACGGCAAGGTCGTCACCCACAAGGGCGGCAAGGTCGTCGAGGAGATCGAGGTCCCGGAGGCAGGCATGGGTCGCGGTATCGGGCTCGTTGACATGGTCCGTTCGGCCAAGCAGGGAATCCGTCCCCGTGCCCAGGCCGACCTCGCCTACCACGTTCTCGAAATCATGCTGTCCGTCGAGAAGGGGGTTGAGTCGGGTGAGACGATTACCCTGACGTCGACGGTCCCCGAGGTCGAGCCCATGCCGGCTGACTGGGACCCGCTCACCGCAGACTGACAGACACACACATAACGATCGGTGGCGCCGAGGCCTGGTCTCGGCGCCACTGGTCTGCCCAGGGAGAAACATGAAGCTCGGAATGTTCACGGCGGCTCTGCCGATGCTCACGCTCGACCGGATCGCGGAGTACGCGTCGGGTCGGGGCTACGAGTGCCTCGAGGTCGCCTGCTGGCCGGCGGCGGACGGTCGCCCCCTCCAGCCCTCGCACCTTCCGGTGGAGACGTGGTCTGAGGCTGATGCCGACGCGACGCGGGCGCTCCTCGCGCGCACGGGCCTCGAGATCTCGTCGCTCGCCTACTACGAGAACAACCTCGCCGTGGACCTCGAGCGACGCGCCGAGAACCGTACCCACCTGAAGCGCGTCATCGACGCGGCCGAGTCGCTGCAGGTCCCGTACGTGGGGACGTTCCTCGGCCGTGACGTGACGAAGTCCGTACCGGAGAACATGGCCGAGGCCGAGCGGATCTTCCCTGAGCTCGTCGACTACGCCGGCGAGCGCGGGGTGCGGCTCATCGTCGAGAACTGCGTCATGGAGGGGTGGCACCCGGACGGCTACCCGGGCAACATCGCGTACTCCCCCGAGCTCTGGGACTGGATGACGAAGACACTCGGGCTGTACCTGAACTGGGACCCGTCGCACCTGACGTGGATCGGCATCGACCCGCTCACCACGATCCGCGACTTCGCCCCGTACATCGTCCACGCGCAGGCGAAGGACCTCGAGCTGTTCCCGGAGAAGCTCAACCGGTACGGCTTCTACGGCCTCGTCGGCAAGGACGGCAAGCCGTGGGACATGGGGTGGTGGCGGTACCGGGTGCCTGGTCACGGCGTCGTCGCCTGGCGTGAGGTCGTCGACGCGCTCGAGGGAGCAGGGTTCAGCGGCACGTTGTCGGTGGAGCACGAGGACCCGGTCTGGGGTGGGACCCCCGAGAAGATCGTCGAGGGCCTCGACATCGCCTACTCGACCCTGCGACCGCTGATCGGCGCCCCGACGGGCCGCCTCACCGACGCTGCCGTCTCTCACGCGCGAGGACAGCGATCGTGACCAAGCTCCGGATCGGAATCGTCGGCCTCGGCTTCATCGCGACCGGGAAGCACCTGCCCGGGCTGGCCGCGCACAGCGACCTGTGCGACGTCGTGGGCTTCTGCGACTTCGACATCGACAAGGCGGAGAAGGCCAAGGAGCAGTACGGGTCGGCCGACGCCTACGCCACGACCGACTACACCCAGCTCCTCGCCGACCCGAGCATCGACGTCATCCATGTCTGTACGTGGAACGTCAGCCACGCCGAGATCGCGTGCGCGGCTCTGGAGGCCGGCAAGCACGTGCTCTGCGAGAAGCCGATGGCGATCACCGGCGCAGACGCCCGACGCATGGTCGAGACCTCAGAGCGTACGGGCAGGAAGCTGTCCGTCGGGTTCCAGAACCGCTTCCGTCCCGAGAACCAGTTCCTGCAGCGGGCCGTCGAGGAGGGCCGGCTCGGCCAGATCTACGCCGCGCAGGCCCATGCTGTACGGCGTCGCGGCGTGCCGACGTGGGGCGTGTTCACCGACAAGGAGAAGCAGGGCGGCGGCCCGCTCATCGACCTCGGCGGGCACGCGGTCGACCTGGCGCTGTGGTACATGGACAACTACGACGTCGCGTCGGTGACCGGCGTCGTGAACCACAAGCTGGGCGACAAGCCGGACGGCAACATGATGGGCCCCTGGGACCCGGCCACGTACACGGTCGAGGACTCGGCCTTCGGGTTCGTGCGGTTCACCGACGGTGCGTCGCTGTACGTGGAGGCGTCCTGGGCGCTCAACGTCGCCGACTCCCGGGAAGCCTGCGTGACGCTGTGCGGGACCGAGGGCGGTGCGGACACGGTCCAGGTGACGGGATCGCCGGACCTCAAGGTGACGCTCAACAACGTCCAGGGCGGGCAGCTCGTCACGACGTCGCCGGAGGTCGGGTCGAGGGTGTTCAGCCCGGGCCGGCCACCGCTGTCGGGCATGGATCAGGCGGCGGTCGACGAGGCCGGCACCTGGCTCCGGGCGATCCTCACTGACACCGAGCCGCTCGTCACGGCCCGTCAGGCGGCGGTCGTGACGGAGATCCTCGACGCCATCTACACCTCAGCAGCGACCGGCGAGCCGGTGGTCTTCGCCAAGGCCTGATCCAGCGCGTGATGGTCGCGCGGTGAACGTCGCACCCCCTGCCGGAACGTCGCACCCCCTGCCGGAACGTCGCACCCCCTGCCGGGGGTGTGCCGTCATGCTGGGGGTGCGATGTCGTGGCGGCCGACCTGTCCGCCAGAATGGGCGTCCTTGGGGACGGCCCGTCAGTGGTCCACGTACGTGTCGGTGTCCCCGAAGTCGACGACCTTGTCCGTCTCGTACGACGTCTTGGCAGCCTCGAGCACCCGCATGCAGCGCAGTACGGACTCGTTGCTGACCGCCTTCTCCGCGGTGCCCTCGAAGACGGCGAACGCGTTGCGGTAGAAGTC
>JACRAA010000253.1 GCA_016213595.1 Actinomycetota bacterium
GAGCCGCGCATCCGTACGGTCTCCCGCAGCGCTCTCTCGTACGCCTCCCAACCGGACCTGCGGTCCACGGGACGTGACGCAGCGCCCAGCGCGTGCAGCCTCGCGGCCCAGAACGGCTGGTCGAACGCGAACGGGACGGGCCCGGACGGGATGCCGGAGCGTGCGGCGGCGTGGGCGGTGCCCGCGCCCGCAGCATGGACGAGCGCACCGCAGCGGGGGAACAGCCACTCGTGGGGCAAGCTCCCGATGCGGAGGACGTTCGGACCGACCGCGCCGCGGTACGGGCTCGCCAGCAGCACCCGATGCTCCTGGAGCGCCTGCAGCGCCTGCTCGACCGCGTACTCCACCCGAGGGCCCGACACCGACCCGAAGCCGACGTAGACCGGTCGCTCCTCGCCCTCGAGGAACGACGCCACCTCCTCGGGCGGGGACCAGTCCGGATCCGGCCCCTGCCACCACTGGCCGGTGACCTCCGATCCTGCGTCCCAATCGGGAGGCCTGGGCACGAGCGTGGGCGACCACGCCCCGAGATAGGGCAGGCGACGGTACGGGTTGGCGAGGGGTCCATAGCCCTTCGCGCGCTGGACGGCGTTGACCCGACGCAGCACGGCCCGGCCCCCCACGACCTCGAACAGGCGCCCCACGGGCCGGTTCAGCCTTCGTGGGACACGCAGCCCGCTGATGGCGGACGGGACGAAGCTGCGGGTCGGCTCCAGGGGCTGTAGGCCGGCGAGGATCCCCGTGGCACCCACCCGGTCGGCAGCGGCCATGGCATGGACGGTCACGATCGGCAGGCCCACGACCACGTCCGCACCGACGGCCGCTCCGGCGATCTCCTCGACCCACTCCCGGTCGCGCCATCGGAACGACCTGATCCCTCGGGCGGAGGCGCCGGCGGCGAGGACATCCGCCACACTGCCGGACAGTCCCGCGAACGACAGCCCCTGCGTCCGCACGTACGTCTCCGCGGAGCCTTCCCCCGCGACGACGACCTCGTGGCCCGCGGCTTCGAGCGCCCGCCCGAGCGCCACGAGCGGCCGGACGTCCCCCTCGGAGCCGTACCCGACCAGCGCGGCCCTCATCGGTCGGGAGCCACCTGAAGCAGCGCGTTCTCGAGCACTTCGGTGAGGGCAGGATGGATCCAGTACTGACCGCGGGCCATCGTCCGGGCGTCGAGACCGGTCGCCATCGCCTGGATCGCCGGCTGGATGAGCGTCGAGGCCTGCGGCCCGAGGATGTGGCAGCCGAGCAGCTGCAGCGAGTCGGGGTCGACGAGGACCTTCGCCACGTGGACCCCGCGGTCCTCGAGCGCCCATCCGTACGCGACGTCGGCGTACCGGTACCTGCCGGCGCGGTACGGCGGCCCGCTCTGGGTCAGCTGCTGCTCGGTGAGCCCCACGCTGGCGAGCTGCGGGTCGGCGAAGACGGCGTACGGGATCGTCGTGTGGTTGGTGCTCGCGAGGTCGTCCGGGTGGAGAAGGTTGTGCTGGACGGCACGGGCGTCGGCGTTCGCGGCGTGCTTGAGCATCGAGTGGTTCGAGATGTCGCCCAACGCGAAGATCCCGTCGGCGGTCGTGCGCTGGTGGGCGTCGACGACGACGAACCCGTCGGGGTCCACCTCGACGCCGGCGGCCGGCAGGTTGAGCCGGTCGGAGTTGGGGATGCGGCCGGTCGCGACCAGGAGGACCTCCCCGTCGTAGCTGTACTCGATGTCGTTGAGGTCCGTCGTGTACACGCCGACGCCGCCCCGACCCGACCCGTCGACCTCGACCACGGACTGGTTGAGCCGGACCACGACGCGTCGACTGAGCTCGTCCGTCAGTGAGGTCGCGAGCTCGGTGTCCGCATGACGCAGCAGGTGCCCCGACCTGTTGATGAGGGTGACCGCGACCCCCAGTGCCGAGAAGATGTGGGCGAACTCGACGGCCACGAAGCCACCGCCGAGGATGACCATCGTCCTGGGCAGCTTGTCGAGCCGCATGACGGTGTCGCTCGTGTGCACGCGGTTCTCGAGCTCGGGCGCGGACAGCCCGGGGAAGGCAGGCATCCGGGGCCGCGAGCCGCCGGCCAGGACGATCCGGTCTGCGGTCAGGGCCTGCTCGGTGCCGTCGGGGTACGAGACGGACAGCTCCCGGGGTCCCGTGAACCGCGCCCTCCCGCGCATCAGCTCCACGTTCGGCTGCGACTCGCGCCACACGAGGCCGGCGTGCGAGATGGGGTCGATCCGTCCGAAGATCCTGTCCCGCAGCTCCGGCCAGTCCACGGTCGGCGACGACGCGTGCAGCCCGTACCGCCGCGCACCCCGGATCTCGTCCGCGACCTCAGCCGTATGGGTGAACATCTTCGAGGGGATGCACCCGACGTTCAGGCAGGTCCCGCCGAACGGTTCCCCGTCGTCGATGAGCGCGACGCTGAGGTCGTCGAAACGCTCGTCGACGATCGAGTTGCCGCTGCCCGAGCCGATGACGGCCAGATCCACGTGACGCACGGGATCATCCTTCCATGGCAGGTCCCCGCCCACCTGCCGGCGCCCCTACCGGGGGGCGGCAGGGCGTGTGGGCGCCAGGCGTCAGGGCCGCCGGGCGATGAAGCGTGCGACGACCATCGTGAGCCGGGTCGGTACGAACGGTGCCGCCCAGGCGAGGAGCGTGTTGAGGGGCCCGTCGATGGCCACCGGGCTGCCCTTGGCGAGGCCGTCGAAGCACGTCCGGACGACCTGCGAGACCGTACGGCGTCGCTTGAAGCCGTCGGGGTTGCCGGCGATCCGCCAGAAGTCCGTCTCGGTCGCTCCCGGGCACAGCGCCAGCACGGTCACTCCCTGTGTGCGGAGCTCATCCCACATGGCGAGGCTGAGGCGCAGCACGAAGGCCTTGCTCGCCGCGTAGGTCGCCATCGTGGGGATCGGCTGGAAGGCGGCGGTGGAGGCGACGTTGACGATCGCACCGCGGCCACGGGCGACCATGCCGGCGGCCGCCGCATGCGCGAGGACGGTCAGCGCCACGCAGTTGAGCGAGACGAGCTCGGTGATCCGGGCAGGGTCCTCGTCGACGAAGTCGCCGGAGGTGGCGAAGCCGGCGTTGTTGACGAGGACGTCGACCGGCCGGCTCTCGAGGACGGCGACGACCTTGGCGCGCGCGGTGGGATCGCCGAGGTCCGCGCCGACCACGTCGACCTCCACCCCGTACTCCTCACGGAGCTCGTCGGCGAAGTCGTGGAGGATGCCCGTGCTGCGGGCGACCAGGACCAGGGACATCCCGTCCGCGGCGAGCCGTGTCGCGAACCCGCGCCCCAGGCCCGAGGAGGCACCCGTCACCAGCGCCCACCCTGAGCTGTACGTCATGGGCGAGAGCGTACTGGAGCCCCCAGGGGCGTCTCAGTTGCCGACCTTCAGGGCCGCCATGGCGTCGCGGGCGGGTTGCAGGTACTGCGGCGAGGTGTCCGGGATCGACGCGTAGAACAGGCTGGACGCGTCGTTCGACGTGGCGACGATGAGCACGATGGCCGTCTCACCCTTCGTCTTCAGCCCCGGGATGTCGAACGTCAGGTGGGTCTCGACGAGCCAGGCGTCCTTGCCGCCGACCGTCATCGCCTTGCTCACCTTGTCGTCACGGTTCACCTGCGCGTTGCCGTAGAACGCGCCGATCAGGCACTTCACGACGATCTGCGAGCCCTCCTGGGGGGAGAAGAAGCCGTCTCCGGCGGCGAGCTCGGCGACGAGCACCGAGGCGACCCAGCTGTTGCCCTTGCCGTCGTAGTTCGGCTCGATGGTCACCTCCTGCTCCGCGACGTCGCGTCCGAAGGGCACGCGGACGTCGGTCGAGGGTGCGCTCCAGGGGCTGCCGAGCCGGGGGTACGAGAGGAGCCCGCCATGGACGCGGCCGTCGGGAGTGTGCGTGACGGGCGCGATGCTCTGGGTGTTGACGGGACAGGGGTTGGTCGTCGAGTTGCCGCCCGCGGTGCCGCCGCCGGAGGCGAGACTGCCCTGTGACGCGAGCTGGAAGACCACCCAGGCGACCAGGGCGAGGACGAGGACGCCGACCGCGATGCCGATCCACGGGCCGACCCGGCGCTTCCGTGGCTGCTGGGTGTAGCCCTGGCCCGGTTGGTACCCCGCCTGTCCGAAACGCGGGACCGACGGGGGAGGCTGCGCCGGACCACCGGGGGTGAACGGCGGGGGAGCCGACGGGGTCGGCGACAGCTGCGACGACCACGTCGAGCCGTTCCAGTAGCGGAACGCACCGCGCTGGCCTCCGGGATCCGGGTACCACCCTGCTGGGCTGCTCACCAGGCAAGAATAGGCGTCGAGAGACTCACGCTGGTTGTGGTGACCGGCGATGGCCACGCGCAGGAGGAGACATGCCGGACTCTGACGACCAGCACCGGGACACGACCTCCGACGAGTACGTGGGCGGCGACTCGGAGCTCGCGCCCGAGCTGATCCGGGCGGCGCCGTTCGCGGTGCCCGTCCTCGGTTCAGAGGCTGTCGAGGACAGCGTCACACCCCCGGTGATCACCGCTGTGCCGACCTCGCCGCCCGAACCGGTGGCGGTCGTGGCCGACCTGCCGGACGAGCCGACCACGCGGGTACGGACGCCCTGGTGGCGCCTCATGCTCGGCGGCGGCGCGCCCCGGCGTCAGCCGAAGCGACCCGTGATGTAGTCCTCTGTCGCCTTCAGCGAGGGGTTCGAGAAGATCGTCTCCGTGTCGTTGATCTCGATGAGGCGACCCGGCAGCCCCTGCGCCTCGAGGTTGAAGAAGGCGGTCCGGTCGGAGACCCGCGACGCCTGCTGCATGTTGTGGGTCACGATGACGACCGTGTACTGCTCCTTGAGCTCACCGATGAGGTCCTCGATGGCGAGCGTCGAGATCGGGTCCAGCGCCGAGCACGGCTCGTCCATGAGGATGACGTCAGGCCTCACGGCGATCGCCCGCGCGATGCACAGCCGCTGCTGCTGGCCTCCCGACAGCGACGTCCCTGCCCGGTTGAGCCGGTCCTTGACCTCGTTCCAGAGGTTCGCCCCCCGCAGGGACCGCTCCACCGTCTCGTCGAGCTCCTGCTTGTTCCGCGTTCCGTTGAGCTTCAACCCGGCGGCCACGTTGTCGTAGATGGACATCGACGGGAACGGGTTCGGCCGCTGGAACACCATGCCGACGAGGCGGCGGACCGCCACGGGGTCCACGCCCGGTCCGTACAGGTCCACACCGTCCAGCGAGACCCGGCCCTTGGCGTACGCCCCGGGGATCACCTCGTGCATCCGGTTCAGTGTCCGGAGCACGGTCGACTTGCCGCAGCCCGACGGCCCGATGAACGCGGTGACGGTACGGGGCTCGACCACCAGCGAGACCCCGGCCACGGCCTGGAACGACCCGTAGTAGACGTCGAGGTCCTCGACCTCGATGCGCTTGGCCATGTGTCATCGATCCTTGAGTCGGCCGGCGCGGGCAACGCCACGCGCCAGAAGGTTGAGGCCCATCACCAGGAGGATGAGCGTGAGCGCCGCGCCCCAGACCCGGCTGTACCCGGGCAGCGTCTCCGCCACGTTGCGCCCGGAGTTGATCATCGTCGGGAGCGTGCCCATGTTGCTCGTGGTCGGCGACAGGTACAGGTTGCGCGCGTACGCCACCAGGATGAGCAGCGGAGCCGTCTCGCCCATGACGCGGGCCAGGCCCAGGATGACGCCGGTCGCGATGCCGGAGAAGGCCGTGGGGATGACGACCTGGACGACGGTCTTCCACTTGGGAAGCCCAAGGGCGTAGGCGGCCTCCCGCAGCGAGTCCGGCACCAGCTTGAGCATCTCCTCCGTCGACCGCAGCACGGTGGGCAGCATGAGGAGCACGAGGGCGAGTGACGCCGCGACAGCGCTGCGACCCAGTCCGAGCAGCGTGATCAGGAGGGTGTAGACGAACAGGGCGGCGACGATCGAGGGGATGCCGGAGAGGATGTCGACGGTGAACGAGACGAGGCGTGCCCACCGGGTGCCCCGGGCGTACTCGATGAGGAAGATCGCGCCCATCACGGCGACTGGGACGGCCACCACTGCGGTGACCAGGCCGATCTCGAGCGTGCCGATGATCGCGTGCAGCGCACCACCGCCCGCCCGTCGGTCGGTCGTCCCCGCGAGGTCCTGCGTCCACCACGAGGCCGACAGGATCGCCGGCAGCCCCTCCGCGACGATGCTCACGAGGATCCAGACCAGCGGCGCGATCGCGATGAGGGCGCTGACGTAGACGAGAACCCGAACCACGAGGTCGACAGCCCGGCGTCCGCCGCGGGGGGACGTGAGAGTGCCCGTCGTGGTGCTCATCAGCTGACCCTCCGCTCAGCGACGACCCGGGCGACGGCGTTGACCGCGAACGTCACGACGAACAGGACGAGTCCGGCGGCGATGTACGCACCGGTCTTGGCTGGGCTGTCGAACTCCTGGGCGTTGTTGGCGATCTTCGAGGCGAAGGTCTCGCCCCCGGCGAACAGGGAGACGTTGATCCCCTCCGTCGTGGTCTGCGACAGGATGATCATCACCGCGATCGTCTCGCCCAGCGCTCGGCCCAGCCCGAGCATGGACGCGGCGATGACTCCGGAGCGGCCGTACGGGATGACCGCGGTGCGGATCATCTCCCACCTTGTCGCGCCGAGGGCCAGGGCCGCCTCGATGTGGTCGCGCGGGGTATGGGCGAACACGTTGCGCGACATGGCGCTCACGATCGGCAGGACCATGATCGCGAGCACGATCGACGCCGTGAGGACGTTGCCGGTCGACTCGACGCCCTTGCCGAACAGGGGGATCCAGCCCAGGACCCGCTGCAGCCAGTCGTAGAAGGGGCCCAGGAACGGGCCCAGCAGCTTCAGGCCCCACAGGCCGAAGATGATGGACGGTACGGCCGCGAGAAGGTCGATGAGGAAGCCGATCGTCGATCCGACCCGGGGCGGTACGTACTGGGTGACGAGCAGCGCCGTGCCGACGGCGACCGGTACGGCCAGGATCATGGCGACGACGCTCGTGATGGCCGTGGTCCACAGCAGGCCCGCGATGCCGAACTGCAGGGTGCCGGTGCCGACGTTCCACTGGGTCGAGGTCAGGAAGCTGACCGTGTCACGCCGAAGGCTCGGGATCGCGAGGACCGCCAGGAAGACGCCCACGAACAGGACGAGCAGGACGACGACAACGGCGGCCGCGATGGCGCCCGCCCGGAAGCTGCGGTCCCCACCGTGCTTGATGGTGGCGAAGTGGAGGTTCGACGTCGACACGGGCTTCCCGGATGCGTGTGAGGCCGAGTGTCCAGTCGCAGCCTCTGGGTCTGTGGTGGTCGCGACGCTAGCACTTGGCTCGTCGGCCATGTCTGTTTCCCCTTCCAGGACTGGCCCTCGGCACGTGGAGGTGCCGAGGGCCAGTCGCAGGAGCGCCGGAGCGCTCAGCTCACTTGATCGCCTGGATGGCGGTGTTGACCTTCGCGCGCAGGGAGGCGGGAAGAGGAGCCGAGCCCACGTCGCTGAGGCTCTTCTGGCCGGCGTCGCTGGCGAAGTACGTGAGGAAGTCCTTCACGACCGCGGTCTTGGCGGAGTCGAGGCCGCCGGAGCAGACGATCTCGTACGTGACGAGGACGGCCGGGTAGGCACCGGCGGCCTTGGTCGCGTAGTCGAGCTGGAGGGTGAGGTCGTTGCCCGTGCCGGTGATCTTCGCAGCCTCGAGCGCCTTGCCGACGCTGTCGGCGTTGAGCTCCACGCCACCGTTGCCGGTGTTGAGCTGGGCGATGCCGAGCTTGTTGTCGGTCGCGAAGCTCCACTCGAGGTAGCCGATCGCACCGTCGGTGGCCTTCACGGCCTGCGCCACGCCCGACGAGCCGTTCTTGCCCTCGCCGCCCTTGCCCTTCCAGGTCTTGGAGTGCTCAGGGGTCCACACGCTCGGCGCGGTCGCCTTGAGGTACTTCGAGACGTTGTCGGTCGTGCCGGAGTCGTCCGAGCGGTAGAACACCTTGACGGGGGTGTTCGGCAGGGTGACGCCCGAGTTCAGCGCGGCGATGGCCGGGTCGTTCCACGAGGTGATCTGGCCCATGAAGATCTTGGCCAGGACGTCGGCGTTGAGCACGAGCTTGCTGACGCCCTTGAGGTTGTACGAGAAGGCGACCGGGCCGACGACGAGCGGGAGGTCCCACGCCTCGCTGTTCTTGCAGCGGGCCGCGGCTGCGGTGTGCTCATCCGCCGACAGGGCGGAGTCGGAGCCGCCGAAGTCGACGAGCCCGGCGTTGAAGTTCTTGACGCCGGCGCCCGAGCCGGTCGGGTTGTACTCGATCTTCGCCGCGTTCTTGCAGGCGTCGTTGTACGCGGCGATGATCTGCTGGATGGCGTTCGTCTGGGCCGTCGAGCCCTCACCGGTGATCGAGCCCGACGGGCAGGCCAGGGAGCCTGCCGAGGTGCCGGTGCTGGAGCCGCCCGTGCTGGCGGCGCTGTTCGTGCAGGCAGTCAGGGCGATGGTGCTCAGAGCGGCCAGGGCCGCGAGCTTCGTCATGCGAGTGACTCTCACTAATGATCCTTAGGGTCAGCGTGGGCGGCGAATCATGTCCGCCTCTGTGAGGCTAGGGAGGTCAAGTGACCGTTTCCGGCGCCCTGGGTGAACGAACCGTTAACGACGGGCGTCTGCTCCTCCTCGGTTCGTTCTCCTCGCCACCGGCTGGTCCGGACGCACGCCACTATTCTCGTCCTCTGGGCCTGCTCTCCCGTCCCGGCAAGAGTGGAAAGCGCTTGCCAAAGGAGGCGGAAATGCGCCAGGATGGGCGAGGACCAAAGGAGGCAGGCACATGCCGGTGGCAATGGTGACGGGCGGCAGTCGGGGGATCGGTCGCGGGGTGACGGAACGGCTGCTCAGGGACGGCTACCAGGTGTCGATCCTGGCCACGCGACCCGCGCCCGAGGACGTGCTGGCCCCGCTCCGAGAGCTCGGCGACATCTCGTACACGGCGGGCAGCATCTCGGAACCGGCCGACCACAGGCGCTACCTCGACGACACGCTCGCCGCGTTCGGACGGGTGGACGTGCTCGTGAACAACGCCGGCGTGGCGCCGAGCGTACGCAACGACGTGCTGGAGGCCACGACCGACGAGTTCGACAGGGTGCTGTCGATCAACCTGCGAGGTCCGTACTTCCTGACCCAGCTCGTGGCCAACCGGATGATCGCGCAGCGCGGCCCCGAGGTGCCGACGGACCGCCCCTGTGGCACCGTCGTCAACGTCTCGTCGATCTCGGCGACGGTCGTCTCGACGAACCGCGGCGAGTACTGCGTCTCCAAAGCCGGAGTCGCGATGGCCACCCAGGTCTGGGCGGCGCGACTCGCCCCTGAGGGGATCGTGGTGTACGAGGTGAGGCCCGGCGTGATCGCGACCGACATGACCGCCGGCGTGAAGGACCGCTACGACGCGCTCTTCGCCGACGGGCTCGCGCCCATGCCCCGCTGGGGCACGCCGGCGGACGTCGCCGGTGCGGTCGCCGTCCTCGCGTCCGGCCAGATGCCGTACTCCACCGGTGACGTCATCGTCGTCGGCGGCGGCATGCAGATCCCGAGGCTGTGAGGCAGGCGATGGAGACCCTCGTCGTGGACGGCTATGAGGTTCCCGTCCTGACCGCCAACACGGTCGTCGTCGGTACAGGCTCGGCGGGCTACTGCGCCGCCGACCGGCTCGCGATGTTCGGGCAGACCGACGTCATCATGGTCAGCGACAAGATCCGTGCGGGTGCCTCGCGCAACGCGGGGTCCGACAAGCAGACGTACTACAAGCTCACGCTGTCGGGCGCCGAGCCCGACTCCGTGCGCGCCATGGCCGAGACGCTCTTCTCGGGCGGCGCGATGGACGGCGACATCGCGCTCGCGGAGGCCGCCTGGTCGGCGCGGGCGTTCTTCCACCTCGTCGAGTCAGGGGTCCCGTTCCCCCATGGGCGGTCGGGGGAGTTCATCGGCTACAAGACCGACCACGACCCTCGGCAGCGGGCGACGTCGGTAGGGCCGTTCACGAGCAAGTCGATGACGGAGTCGCTCGAGCGGCGTGTCCGGGACCTGCACAAGATCCCCGTGCTCGACGCGTGCCGCGTGGTGGACCTCGTCGTCGACGAGGGGCGTGTGGTGGGGCTGCTGTGCCTCAAGACCGACGTGCGGGACAACTCCGACGAGTCACGCTTCCTGCTGCTGCGGTGTACGAACCTCGTGTACGCGACGGGGGGACCGGCCGGGATGTACGCGGATGCGGTCTACCCGCACGGCCAGTGGGGGGCGAACGGGGCGCCGCTGCGCGCCGGGGTCCGCGGCAAGAACCTCACGGAGTGGCAGTTCGGGCTGGCCAGCACGAAGCCGCGGTGGAACGTGTCCGGCACGTACATGCAGGTCGTTCCCCGGTTCGTGTCGACGGATGCGGACGGCGCCGATGAGCGGGAGTTCCTCGACGAGGCGATCGAGGACTACGGCCGCCTCGTCTCCCTGGTGTTCCTCAAGGGCTACCAGTGGCCGTTCGACATCCGCAAGGCCCGCTCGGGCTCCTCGCTCGTCGACCTGCTCGTGTACCGCGAGACCGTCCTGCGGGGCCGGCGCGTGTTCCTGGACTTCCGGTCCAACCCTCGTGGGCGCTGGGACCCCTCAGCGCTCACACCCGAGGCGTACGACTACCTCGATCGGGCGGGCGTCGTCGGGCTCGGCGAGTCGACCCCGATCGAGCGGCTGCAGCACATGAACAGGCCGGCGTACGAGTTCTATCTCGGGCGGAACCCCGGCGTCGACCTCGAGAAGGACCTGCTCGAGGTCGCTGTCTGCGCCCAGCACAACAACGGCGGGCTGTGGGTCGACCAGTGGTGGCAGTCGAACCTCGAGGGGCTCTTCCCCGTCGGGGAGGCCGCCGGGGCCCACGGTGTGTACCGGCCGGGTGGGGCGGCGCTCAACTCGGGACAGGTGGGCGCGACACGCGCAGCGACGTACATCGCTGAACGCCGGCGCGCCGAGCCTGCCTCGGACGAGGAGTTCCGGGCCGCGGCGCAGCCGGTGGTGTCCGAGGCTCTGTCGCTGCTGTGGGGGGCGACCGAGCGGGCGGAGACGATGCCCGACACGACGGATGCCCTCCTCCGCGAGGCCACCGAGCTCATGAGCAGCCATGCCGGGGTGGTCCGGTCGCGCCAGTCGATCGCCGAGGCGCTGGCACGCGTGAAGGACTGGCTGGACGCGTACCCGACCACAGCCGCCGCGGCCGCGGACAGCCGTCGCTCCGTCAACAGGCTCTTCCTCATCCGGGACATCCTCAGCAGCCAGTACGTGTACCTGTCGGCGATGGCCGACTACCTCGACCACGGGGGCCGGTCGCGAGGGTCCGTGCTGTACACCGACCCGGACGGCGGGCTGCCGCTGGCGTCGGAGGACGGTCGCGAGCTGGACCTGCCCGAGGTGTTCCGGTTCACGCTCGAGGACGGGCTGAGCGACGTCATCCAGGAGGCGGGCTGGTCCGAGGACGGGCTGAGCTTCGCCTGGAGGCCCGTACGACCCATCCCGGAGGACGACGAGTTCTTCGAGAACGTGTGGCGTCACTACCGCGAGGACAAGAACGTCTACTAGCCAAGGATCCATTGACCCTGCCCGCCGTACGGATCTACTGTGCGCCGGACCGGTCACATAGGGCGATCGGACGACAGGGAGGTCCCCCATGGCAACGGCAGCGATCCCGTACATCCGGTTCGCGGGCGACACTCGCGAAGCCCTCGGCTTCTACCGGTCGGTCTTCGGTGGCAAGGTCGAGGTGAACACCTTCGGCGACTTCAACGTCCCGGACGTCCCACCTGACGCCGTGATGCACGCGGCCCTGACCACGGACGAGTTCGCGGTGTACGCGTACGACGCGATGCCGGGGGAGAGCCTGGGCGACGCGGCCCGGATCCGCATCGCGCTCGTGGGCGACGACCTCGAGTCGCTGACGAAGGCGTTCAACAGCATCGCGGAAGGCGGGAACGTGAGCATGCCGCTGACGCCGCAGCAGTGGGGCGCGACGTACGGGGAGGTCGTCGACAAGTACGGCATCTCGTGGATGTTCAACATCGGGCCCGCCTCCTGACGGCGCTCAGGTCATCGGGCCGCGTCGGGTCAGGCTGGGAGCCCGGCGACAACGGTCCGTACGACGTCGGCCGCCTGCTCGTCGAGGGCGGCGCGCGGCTGGTCACGCAGGGGGCCGCGTGTCGCGAGCGTCGAGAAGCCGTGCACGGTCGACCAGCACATGATGGTCACGGTCCGCGCCTTCTCGGGCGCCACGACGCCGAGGTCGACCAGGTGTCCCACCGACTCGACGAGCAGCTCGTACGGCGTCAGGCCGCGGTCGCCGCGCGCCGATTCCACAGCCGGGTGGTGGAGGCCCAGGAGCCCGAACATGGCGACCTCGAAGTTGCCGGGGTCCTCGAGCGCGAAGTCGATGTAGCCCAGGCCCACCGCACAAAGCATCGCCAGCCAGCGCTCGCGCTCCTCGACGGCGTCCACGACGGCCTGGCGGCGCTCGATGGCCCGA
>JACRAA010000261.1 GCA_016213595.1 Actinomycetota bacterium
CGTGAGGCCCGCGCCGCCCGCCTCCGGCCCCTCGATCCCGAGGCACAGCTGGAAGTCCTCCTCGTTGCCGATCAGGACGTCGCACTCCTCGGCGATCTCGGTGAACGCCTCCCGCAGCTCCGCCTCGCGTCCCTTCCAGAACGAGGCGCGGTAGTTCATGTCCATGGAGATGGCAGTGCCGTGCTCCTTCGCTGCCCTGGCGAGCGCCAGGCAGAAGTCCTTCGTCTTCGGCGAGAGTGCGGCGACCAGGCCGGACATGTGGAGGATCTTCACGCCCTCGGTCCCGAAGAGCTGCTCCAGGTCGAACGCGTCCACGTCGAGGTCGAGCCCGACCTCGCCCGCACGGTCGTTCCAGACCCGTGGCGCACGACTGCCGAACCCGGAGTCGGCGATGTTGAACTGGTGCCGGTAGCCCCAGGGACCGCCCTGTGGCAGGTCGGGGCCGCGGTACGACATGTTGCGGGCCCGGAGGTCGGCCTTGATGAAGGCGGAGATCGGGCTGGCGGCCACGAAGTTCGTCAGGGCCAGGGTGGGCAGCCCGAGATAGCTGGTCACGCTCGCGACGTTCGTCTCCGCGGAGGTGGCCTGCATCACGTACCGGCTCGCGACGTGAACGGGCTGGCTGTTCTCGGGGGTGATCCTGACTCCCATGGACGTCGGGACGACGAGAGACCAGGTGGCGTCCTCACGAAGCTGCATCGGCGGTTCCTTCTTCAGGGCGTGCACCGAGCGCACGCAGGGCTGCTGACTGCATCCTGCCCCTGTCGCCCGACCGGGGAGCGGGTGTTTCCGTGACTTGTCCCCGGCCCCCAGCCTCCGGCGCACGGGACGACGAGTTGTTAGCGTGGCCCCCACCAGCACGAGGAGGGGCACATGACCGTCCGAGAGGACCTGCGGTCAGCCGTGGACAGGTTGCGTCCGGCTGTGGAGCCGGTCGCGCGTGCCCTTCACGCCGACCCGGAGACCGCGGAGGAGGAGCACCGTTCTGTCGACCGCCTCGTCGGGCTCCTCGCCACCCACGGATTCGAGGTCGACCGGGCCGCGGGAGAGCCCACGGCATTCGTCGCCCGTGCCGGAAGCGGCGGTACGAGGGTCGCGCTGTGTCTCGAGTACGACGCGCTGCCCGAGATCGGTCACGCCTGCGGCCACAACCTCATCGCCGGCGCTGGTGCACTGGCTGCCCTCGCCCTCGCGGAGCTGACAGAGGAGCTGGACCTCACCGTGCTGGCGGTCGGCTGCCCCGCCGAGGAGCGTGGCGGGGGGAAGATCCCCCTCATCGAAGCCGGCGTCTTCGCTGACGTCGACCTCGCGATCATGGTCCACCCGGTCCCGGACGGCATCCGGCTCGACCCGCGCGGTACGTCGAGCCAGGCGATCGGCCAGTTCCTCGCGACGTACACCGGCCGTGCCGCCCACGCCGCCGCCGCTCCCCACCTCGGCCGCAACACCACCGACGCCGTCGTCGTCGCGGAGGTCGCGCTCGCCCTGCTGCGCCAGCAGGTACCCGCGGACCACCGCCTCAGCGCCAACGTCGTACGCTCCGGCTCCGTCCCGAACGTCATTCCCGACCACGCGACGATCGAGCTCGAGTGCCGAGCGTGGACGACCGAGGAGTACGAGGCGCTGCGCACCCGCGTCGTGCGATGTCTCGAAGCCGGCGCGCTGGCCACCGACTGCGAGCTCACCGTCGAGCCGGTGGGCCGCCCGTACCATCCGCTGCTGCAGGACGACCTCCTCGGCGCCCTGTGGTGCGAGGCGCTCACGGCGCTCGGCCTGGACCCGGCCGCTGGGGTGCCGCTCGCGGGCGGGTCGACCGACATGGGCAACGTCTCCCACGTCGTGCCCGCGCTCCATCCGTGGGTCCGGCTCCCTGGCGTGACGGAGTCGCTCCACTCGGCCGGCTTCGCAGTGGCGGCCGCCACCGACGCCGCCTATGAGGTCATGACGACCGCGGCCACGGCGATGGCGTGGACCGTCGCCGCCGCAGTGGCCGACCCCGACCGCGTCAGCGCGCTGCGCGCCCGACGGCACGAGCTGTACGAGACAAGCACCTCGCGACGCTGACGCCTCGCCACGCTCCGGCTCATCTGAGGTCGTCAGGGAGGAAGGGCTCGTCCTCGAACGGCTCCTCCTCGACCTGGCCGGCCTCCTCCACCGTCCCCGCCACCAGCGTGGCGACGAGCGTAGCCGCCGAGATGGCGACCACCGCGAGCCAGGCCACGTAGCGGGAGGTCGGCAGCGAGCTCAGGGCGACGACGATCCCCGCTGCCGCTGCCGTGGCCAGGAGGTAGGCCGCGAGGCGGGAGCTCAGGAACCGGAGCGCGGAGAGCCGCACGACGGCGTGCCCCGGCCCGACGGCGAGCGCGGCCAGCAGGTGCACGAGCCCTACGAGCACGGCCACGGGCACGGTCGCCCACAGGGTGCCGTGCCATGCGAACAGCCACCAGAGGCAGCACACGGCGAGGAAGGCGATCGAGGCCATGGCCTCGGGCCAGATGAGGACGCAGGCGAGCAGCAAGCCGCTGATGACTGGCGTCGTCCCTGCGAGAACCGCCCCGGTCGCGGTGGCGCAGACGACGATCAGGGCGGTGCCGGCGAGGGCGACGACCAGCTTCGTCAGCCACTGGTGGAGGCTCACCGTACGGAGGCGGTCGATGAGACCCGCGACAATCTCGTCCATCAGCCCCTCCTCGCCATCCTGGGTGCCCGGCGTGAACGTTCCATGGTGGCGAGGACGCCGGCCAGCGACGCCGTCCCCTTCCAGCCGACGACCGGGACGCCTGCCTGGCGCAGCCGGGCGAACATCTCGTCCCGCTCGAGCCGGCGCACGACCCACGCCTCGTCGAGCCAGCTCCCGTCCCGGCGGCCGCGGCGGTGCAGCGACGCGTGGGTTCCGAGGTCCGACGGCAGCGTGTCGACCACGACGACCTCGCAGCCCAGCTGCCGGAGGCGTCCGACCTCGGTCGTCGCGGACTCGTCGATGAGGGGCGAGCAGAAGAAGACGAGCGTGCCCGCCGTGACGCCGCGGATCTGCCGGCTGCGGTACGTAGGGTTCGTACCCCTGTCGATCCGTGACAGGGCGTCGATCGTCACGAGCAGCTGGCGAGGACCGCTGCCCGCTCGGACGTGCCGCATCCGTCGCCCGATGTCGTGCACCGCGACCCGGTCGCCGTACTCGAGGTAGTGGCGGGCGAGGGCGGCGACCGCCCGTACCGCCAGGTCCAGCGACGTGGGGTCTGTCGCCTTGAGGCCTGGCACGTCGTGCAGCGTGTCCATGACGAGGAGGACGTCGGTGTCACGCTCGGTGAGCATCGTCGCGACGTGCAGCCGACCTGTACGGGAGGTCACGCGCCAGTTGATCCGCTTGAGCCGGTCGCCGACCCGGAACTCGCGCAGCTCGGCGAGCTGGCTCCCCTCCCCGGGAGTCGTGGACGAGTGGCTGCCGGCCATCCCGATCGGACGGGTGATGCCGCTGGAGCCGACGAGCCGCGCCGCCGCGGGCCGTACGACGACGTACGACGGCGTCGCGTCACCGGCCGCACGCCACGACCCGGAGGGGTCCATGACCGCGACCTGGGGAGGGCCGACCAGGTACCGGCCCCATGTGTGCGGCTCCACCACCACGGTGGCTTCACTCGTGTCGATGACGGCACCGGAGCGCGGGGCGAGCCGGAGGCCGAACCTCAGCGGCCACGAGACCGTGAGCCACCAGCCGGGCTGGCCGGTGACGAGGTGGACGGGCACGGAGTCCTCCTCGTGGACCGCCACGAGGGCGGGACGGGTGCGTACCCGCACGGCCTCCCCCCGGGTCCGCGTGAGAAGGGCCCAGGCCACGTGCACGACGAACGGTACGGCGAGGACGGCTGCGGCTCGTTGACCCAGCGCGATGCCACCGAGCGCCAGCAGGGTCCCCAGGAGGAGCGACCGTACGAGCGCCGGCGTCGGCCGGATCGGGAGCTCGCTCACCGCGGCCCCACGTCGCTCGCATCGGGAACCGGGGTCTCCTCGAGGGCACCGTCGACGACGGCGGCCGTGGTCGCGTCGCTCAGCCACAGCTCCGGCCGCAGCGTGATCCGGTGGTCGAGCGCGGCGTGCGCGACGGCCTTGATGTCCTCGGGAGCGACGAAGCTGCGCCCGTCCAGCAGGGCGAGGGCGCGCGAGCATGCGACCAGGGCCAGCGAGCCGCGCGGCGAGGCGCCGACAAGGGTCGACTTGTCCGCTCGGGTCGCGGTGACGAGCGCGACGACGTACCGGAGCACGGACGGCGCGATGTGCACGTCCTCGACCGCTGCCTGCACCGCGAGCAGGCGGGCGGGATCCAGCCCCCGGTCGATCCTGGCCTCCTCGGTGCGGCGGGTGATGCGCCGGGAGAGGACGTCGACCTCGTCGGTCGCTGAGGGGTAGCCGAACGCGAGCCGCAGCAGGAACCGGTCGAGCTGGGCCTCCGGCAACGGGTACGTGCCTTCGTGCTCGATCGGGTTGGCGGTCGCCAGCACATGGAAGGGCCGCGGCAGGTCGAACGTGTGGCCCTCGACCGAGACCCGGTGCTCCTGCATGGCCTCGAGCAAGGCCGACTGCGTCTTCGGCGGGGTCCTGTTGATCTCGTCGGCCAGCAGCAGCCCGGTGAACACGGGGCCCGGCCGGAAGACGAACTCGCTGGACCGCTGGTCGTAGATGTAGCCGCCGGTGAGGTCGCTCGGCAGCAGGTCGGGCGTGAACTGGGCCCGCGTGTACGTGAGGCCGAGGGCCGTCGCCAGGCTGTGCGCCGCCACTGTCTTCCCCAGGCCGGGCAGGTCCTCGATGAGCACGTGGCCGCCCGCGAGGACGCCTGCGAGCACGAGCCGCAGGGCGTCGCGCTTGCCCACCACGGCACGCTCGACCTGGTCGAGGACTGCCGAGGCGAGAGCGCAGGCCTCCGCGAGCGGGAGGGACGGGTCGGTCATAGTCGGCTGATCTCCTCGAGGTAGGACTGCAGGACGCGGCGGCGCAAGGGCGGGACCGCGGCGGGCGAACTGGTGAGGTACGACCTCAGCGGCCGGCTGATCGCTGGCGAGGCGAAGGGGTCGGAAGCGTCGGCGTCGTGGAGCCGGACGAGGCGCGAGGCGGTGATCTCGGCGAGCATGTCCCGCAGGGCGCGCTGGCTCATGCGGTGGGTCTCGTCGGCCGCGGCGATGAGCGCGGCGAGCCGGCGGGTCCGGTTGTCCGATGCGACGTGGAGGCTGGACGTCGGGAAGCGGACGTCCTCCCACTGCAAGGGCGGTGCCCAGTCCTCGATGACGACGCTGAGCCACACCACCACCGCGGGCCCGAGCGCGACGAGCACGAGGACGACCGGGTCGAAGCTGACGCCGAGCAGCCCTCCCACGACGACGACGAGGACCGTGACCACCGTGCCGATGATCCCGTACGACAGGAGGAGGCGGCCGGCCGCGGACGTCACCAGTCGGCCCGACACCCGAAGACGTTCAGGCGCCACTGGCCGACCTCCCGTGGAGGGTCGCCGACAGGTGCTCGAGCGCCTCGATGGCCACGGCGCGTGCTGACTGCTCGGATGCCAGCCCCGAGAACATCGCGGACCTGTACAGACGGGCGAGGACGGCGAGGTCCGTCGCAGCCTCGGGGACGCCGTGGAGGAGGCGTTCGACGTACTCGGTCGAGGTGTCGCTGTCATGGCGCGGCGCTCCGGCATGCTCGCCGAGCAGCTCGAGGCGGCGCCAGCACTCCAGGATGACGTCGTCTGTCTCCAAGCCGGCCCGCAGGTCGTCGAGGGACTCCTCGACCGTGTCCGTTATCGAGGCGATGGGGATCTCCTCGATCTCCGTCCCGGCAGTGCTCGCCTCCGCGGCGGCGAGCCGATGGCCGTGCTGGAGCTGTCGAGCCACGCGCCAGACGAACCACCCCAGCAGCAGGAGGCCGACGGCGACGACGACGACGAGGATCGCGTCGAAGACCCACTGCGGGGCGGGGCGGGCGTTGATCTGGCTGGCGTCGGGCAGCGGGGGGCCCGACACCCTCGGGGGCTGTGTGGGCCGGGAGTTCGGGACCTGCATGAGCGGACCGTGGGGGTCCAGAGAGCCGAGGTTCCCGATGCCGGTGCTCGCGCCCATGCCCAGCGTGACGAGGACGACGGCTGCGCCGCCCACGACACCGTACGCCCGGGCACCCATGGCGCCCACCCTAGCGACGGGGTCAGTGCGTCGGGCTCTCCCCCGGGGTAGGTGCAGCGGCGGCCCGGCGGAGGGCCCGACGGCGGATGTACCAGACCAGGGGGACCGCCACGAGCGCGGTCGCGACGAGGAACGGGAGCAGGGCGCCGAGCACTGTGGACAGGCCGAGGGCGAACACGACGAAGGCGTGCCACCCGGCCTTCAGCCCGACGAGGAAGCCGGTCTCCGGAACCGGTGGGGGCTGGACCACGGGTGTGCGCGTGAGCGTCACGGTGACGGGGCTCTGGGCGATGCGCTGGGCGAGGGCCTTCTGCTGCGCGAGCAGCGACTCGAGCTCCGACTCGCGGGCGGTGAGCTCGGACTCGACCTGGGCGATCTCGGCCACGCTGCCCGCTCTCGTGAGCAGGTCACGGATGCGCGCGATGGATGCCCGCATGGTGCTGATCCGGGAGTCGACGTCGGCGACCTTCGCGGTGACGTCGGTGCTCGCGATGGTACGGAGCGTGACA
>JACRAA010000260.1 GCA_016213595.1 Actinomycetota bacterium
CCCTGCCAGCGGAACAGTGGCTCGGTGGCGGGAGTGAGCGGCTCGAAGAAGCCGTGCTCGCCCTGTACGACCAGGGGTTTCGCGAACGCCAGGGCCCTCAGTGCCGAGCCGCCCATGCCGAGCACGATGTCGGCCACGGCGTACGCGGGCCGTGGGTCGAGGAGGGCGCCGGTGAGCACGACCGTACGGGCGCCCCCCGCGGCGTTGGCCCGCTCGGCGGCCTCGGCGACCTGGTCGTGCGCGGGACCGTCGCCCACGATCAGGAGCTGGTGGTCGGAGCGCGACCCGGCCACCTCGATGGCGGTGAGGAGCCCTTCGAGCTTCAGCTCGGCCGCGAGCCTCGTCACGCACACGACGAGCGGGCGGTCGCCCAGCCCCCAGGCTTCCCGGAACGCGTCGAGCTCGGCGGCAGGCGGCGCCTCGTTGTGCTCGAGGTCCACGGGAGGCTCGAGGAGCGACACGCGCGGTCGGCCGGCGGCCTTCTCGGCGGCCGCGATCTGCTGGGTCCCGACGACCAGGGGCACCCAGTGCGGGATGAACGGCGCGACGGCCATCGACATCACCGTCGAGACGACACCGTTGCCCGGCAGGCCGCGGACGGCGAGCGCCGCCTCGAGGCTGGGCGGCCACTCGTAGCCGTGGACGAGGTCGAAGCCGTCGCTCGCGACGAGGTCGTGCAGCTGTCGCACCACGGGTGGACTGGGCCGGCTACCGGGTTCCGCAGAGGGCACGAACTCGAGTCCCAGCTGGGCGATCCGCGCGTTCAGCACCCCCGGCCGGCCGAAGACCGTGCACTCGACCCCCAGGCGCCTCAGCTCGCCGGCCAGCTCGATGGCGTTGGTCTGGCTGCCTCCCATGCCCAGGTCGTGGGGGTAGACGAGGACCTTCATGCCTCCACCTCCACAGACCTCAGGCGGGTGAGCTCCGGTCGGTGGTGGAGGAGCAGAAGGCCGATGACAAGGCACGACACGAGACCCGCGAGGAGGCTCGCCACGAAGGCGCCGAGGCCGAGCTGAGCGATGCCGTACGCGAGGCCTCCGGCCACGGCCCCGGACGCGACCGGCAGCGCCAGCGGGCGCAGCAACGTCCGCAGCCGCAAGCCGGAGCGCCCGAGCTGCCAGCCGTACATCCCGAGGACGACCGTCAGAGCCACGAGGAACTGAGCGGCTGCGACCCCGGCCACGCCGGCATAGTGCGCGCCCACGAGCATCGCGGGCACCCCTGCCGCGAACCAGCAGAGCTGGATGGCCAGGAGGCCCCGGCTGCGTCCGAGGACCACGAGGTAGTCGTACGTCAGCTCGAACCAGATCCGGAGCGCAGCCTGCGCCGCGAGCCAGGCGAGGACGGCCGCCGCGGGGAGCCACGGGCTGCCGTACACGAAACGGACGACCGGTGTGGCGGCACCCGCGATCGCCAGGCAGGCCGGCAGCGCGACGCCGGACAGGACGGCGGCTGCGGAGACGAAGTTCCTGCGCATCCGCTCGGGGTCGTGCTGCAGCCGGGCGAACGCTGCGGGAGCGACCTGGCGCAGCGGCTGGGAGAAGACCGACACCGGCCAGCTCGAGAGGTTGAAGGCGAGCGCGTAGTAGCCGAGGGCGGTGGCGCCGAGAGTGGCGCCGACGACGACCTGGTCGGCGTAGCCGGAGGCGAACACCACCACGCTGGAGGCGGCCAGGGGGAGTCCGAACGAGAAGAGCTGACGGGCCACTGTCCGGTCCCAGCCGAAGCGGTACGGCGCCGGCGACCAGCGGAAGAAAACGACGGCCGCCGCGAGGCTGCCGACGATCCGGCCCGCGGCCAGGCTCATCGCCCCCCATCCCAGGAGAGCGAGCACGAGCGACACGCCTGCGCCCAGCCAGGAGTTCAGCTGGTCAGCCACCATGCGCTGCCGCGACATGAACTCGCGCTGGAGCAGGGCGGCGGGCGTGGCCACGAGGCCGTTGATCAGGATCGAGACTGCCAGCACCTGGACGACAGGAGCAGCCCGTACGTCACCGAGTGCGGTCGAGACGGCTGGGGCCACGGCCACCATCACGGCCGTGAGCACGGCGCTCATCCCCACGGCGATCGTGTTCACCGTGGGGGCGATGATGCGCGGGTCGGTGGGCCACCTGACGATCGCCAGGCTCACGCCCAGCTCGTTGAAGCTGAGGATGGCCAGCAGGGCAACCATCGCGATGGCGAACACCCCGAACTCGCTGGGTCCGAGGACCCGAGCGAGCGCTATGCCGACGACCAGGGTCCCCAGCCGGGACACCATGGTGTTCGCGAAGCTCCAGCCGAGCGCGCGAGAGGCGCGACCGGCTACGGGCGGGGTCGGGTCAACCATCGGCGAGCGCCGAGCGGAGGGCTCCAGCCACCTCGTCCTGCTGCTCGGCGGTCAGGTGGGGGAACATCGGCAGCGACAGGATCTGGCCGGCGGCCCGCTCCGCAACGGGACAGGTCCCGGCCCCGTACCCCAGGTGGGCGTACGCCGGGGTGAGGTACCACGGGTCGGGGTAGTGCAGGCCGGCGCCGATGCCTGCGGCCGTCAGCGCGGCGAGGACCCTGTCCCGGTCGTGTGCGAGCCGGATCACGTACAGGTGCCAGATGTCGGAGTTGCCCGGCATCGACGTGGGGACGCACACACCGGGGAGTTCCGCGAGCAGCTCCGCGTAGCGGGCAGCGGCCTGCTGCCGACACGCGTTCCACGCCGACAGTCGACGAAGCTTCGCGCGGAGCGTGATGGCGTGCAGCGCGTCGAGGCGGGAGTTCACGCCGATGACCTCGTGCTGGTACTTCACGGCCGAGCCGTGGTTGCTCACCAGCCGTACGTAGCGGGCCACGTCCTGGTCGTCGGTCACGACCGCACCGCCGTCGCCGGAGGCGCCGAGGTTCTTCCCGGGGTAGAAGCTGGTGGCGGCGACCCGGCCCAAGGTTGCGGCCATGCGCCCGTTCCGTACAGCCCCCTGCGACTGCGCCGCATCCTCGACGATCGGCAGCCCGTACTCGGCGGCGATGGGCTCGAGCCTCTCGACGGGCGCGACCTGCCCGAACAGGTGGACGGGCACGATCGCCTGCGTCCGCTCGGAAACGGCCGCTGCCAGCGCGTCCGGGTCGATGAGCAGGTGGTCGGGGTCGACGTCGACGGGCACCGGTACGGCACCGATGCGGGAGGCGGCTTCAGCCGTCGCGATGAACGTGTTGGCCGGCATGAGCACCTCGCCGCCGGCCGTGACGCCCACGGCCCGCAGCGCGAGCTCGACGGCGTCGGTGCCGTTCGCCACCCCCACGCAGTACGTCGCGCCGAGGTACGCCGCGTACTCCTCCTCGAAAGCCGTCACGGCGGGGCCGCCGATGAACGCGCCACGCCGGAGCACGTCGAGGACGGCGGGCTCCACCTCGGCAGCGATCTCAGCCTGCTGTGCGGCGAGGTCGATGAACGGGACACCCATGGCTCACTCCTTGATCGGTCGTGCCGGAACACCGGCGTAGGTGGTTCCGGGGGGCTGGTCCGTGACGAGGGCGGCACCCATGCCCAGCACGCTCCCGGCCCCGACCGTACGGCCCTCGCGGACCGAGGCGTTCATGCCGATGTACGCCGCCTCGCCGACCACGACGCCGCCGCCCAGGCTGACGCCGGCGGTGAGCGTCACGAAGTCGGCCAGGTCGTCGTCGTGGGTGAGCGTGACGTGGGGCATGCACACGACGTGCCGCCCGACCCGCACGTCGGTGGTGAGCACGACACCGCGGAGCAGGATGGTGCCCTGGCCGACCCGGCAGGTGGACGGGACATGTACGGACTCGTCGACGACCGTGCCGTACCTGTCGTCGGTGACGCCGAGGCCCTCGAGCCGCACCGCGAGGTCGCGTCGCACGGACCCCTTCCCGGCGCACAGCAGCAGCTCGGTGTCGGGGTAGCGCTCGACGTGGTCGATGGGGCCCAGCACCCTCGTACCGCCGACCTCGGCCCCTGCCTTCACAGGGTCATCGTCCAGCACGCCCTGTACCGGCCGGCCGATCGCCGCGCACACCGACAGCACCTCGCGGGCCAGACCGCCCGCGGCGACCAGGAGCAGAGGCACCGTCATCTGCAGCTCAGCAGCACGTCGATGACCCGGTCCTGGTCGTCCTGGGTGAGC
>JACRAA010000262.1 GCA_016213595.1 Actinomycetota bacterium
CAGTCCGGGCACGCTCGTCGAGCCGGGTCACGGCCAGGGCGGACATCGCAGCCCCCAGCTCCGTACGGATCGTCCGCTCCACGCGTCCGAGGGCGCCGCTGGAGCTGATGATCTCGCGGGCCTCCTCCACGCCGCGGGCGTCGAGCCCCGGGTCGCCGAGCAGGGCGTCGAGCCGGTCGGCAGCCGCCGGTGTCGCGAGAGCCATCGCGTGCGCCACCAGCACGGTCCGCTTGCCCTCGCGGAGGTCGTCCCCCGCGGGCTTCCCGGTGAGCGACTCGTCCCCGTACAGCCCGAGCACGTCGTCGCGGAGCTGGAACGCGCGGCCGAGCGGCGACCCGTACCGGGCGAGACCCTCGAGGAGCTCGGCCGAGCCGCCGCCCAGCGCCGCGCCGAGCTGTGCGGGACGGGTCACCGTGTAGCGGGCCGACTTGTACTCGAGGACCCGCTCAGCCCTGTCGAGCGCGCTCCCCGGGTCGGTCACGGCGGCCTGGGCGACGATGTCGAGGTACTGCCCGACGATGACCTCGGTGCGCACGAGGTCGAGGTACGGCCGTGCCCGCTCGAGCGCCTCGGCGGGGAGGCCCGAGGCGGCCCACATCTCCGCCGACCACATGAGCAGCAGGTCACCGAGCAGGATCGCGCCGGCCCGTCCGAACACCTCCGAGTCGCCCCGCCACCCCGCGCCGGAGTGGGCGTTCGCGAACACCACGTGGGACGCCGGCCCGCCACGCCTGGTCGCGGAGAGGTCCATGACGTCGTCGTGGGCGAGCGCCGACACGTGCAGGAGGTCGAGGCTGCCTGCCGCACGGAGCAGCGCCGCCTCGTCCGAGACCTCACCGGCCGCGGCGACGTACCCCCAGTAGCAGAACGCCGGCCGGAACCTCTTGCCACCGCTGGTGAAGTGGACGGCCTGGTCGAGCAACGGCCGTACCTCGGGGCCGATCGCGTCCAGCCGCCTCCGCTGCCCGGTGAGGAAGTCCGACACGGCGCCGCCGACGGCGTCGCGGAAGCCGACACTCAGCGGGTCGGCGGGATCGAAGGTCATGCTCGAAGCGTAGGGCGCCGCGAGGCTCGACGACGGCACCGAGGGCGAGGGCGAAGCCGCCAGGGGCTCAGCCCTCCCCTCGACGGTCACCAGGTCGTCGGTTCCGGGGCGGTGCGGAACCGGGCGGGAGGGCCGGGGTTCGACAGCACGCGGAGCGCGAAGTCCTCGAGTGCGGGATCCGCCTGCCAGGCGTGGCGCAGCGTCTCCGCCACCCGTCCCACAAGGGGCAGGTCCTTCTCCCCCGTGACCATGACGCCGGCTCTCCGCGCACCCGCCGCCACGACCTCGGCAAGCCGAGAGCCGCTGCTGTCGACCAGCGCGAACCAGGGGGTGGCCGTCACCTCGCCCAGGGGCATCTGGCGAGCCGCCACCCTGACGAGGTCGAGGTCGGCCTCGGCCCCGGCCGTACCGCTCGAAAGGGTGACCGGCCCCACCAGGGCGAAGTCGACCGCGTCGCTCTCCGCGAGGTGGCGGCAGTCGTCGGCTGTCGACGCCGGGAGTCCGACGAGCGCGTACTCGTGGAGGCGCGCATGGGCGAGGCCGGGATCGAGGTCCGGTCCTCCGACGAGCACGTCCGCCATGACCGCCCGCGCCACCTCGATGTCGCCGCTCACGGCGACGAGCTTGTTCAGCGGCATGGCCACGCGCTGGGCGGCCTCGACGGCCGTACGGAGCGCGGCGAGCGGTGCGTGAGGGTCCCGGAGCTCGACGATGTCCGCTCCCTGGGCGAACAGCGCGGCCGCGAAAGCGGCGACGTCGTGGTGGCGCGTGTCGATGGTCACCAGCGTCCGAGCGAGCCGGAGTCGGGCGAGCAGGCCAGTCAGGGCGGTCATCCAGCCATGGTAGGACCGGCGCACCCGGGCCGTACGAGCGGTGATTCGCCCGACGTGCGGCGCGTTGCAGCCGGTCCTCGACCGTTCCTCGTATGCTCGGCCCCAGCCATCACACGGCTTTCTCTTCCCCAACCGTGTCTGGAGCGCATGTGAGCACCGTCACGCCCGTCGGCGACCCGTTAGTCGGGCACGTCTTCGGCGACCGGTACCGGCTCGTCGAGAGGCTGGCGCGCGGCGGTATGGCGACCGTGTACCGCGCTGTCGACACCCGGCTGGACCGCGTCGTGGCCGTGAAGGTCATGCACGAGGGCCTCGGCGACGACCTCGACTTCGCCAGGAAGTTCGACCGCGAGGCACGCGCCGCGGCACGGCTGTCGCACCCGAACATCGTGGCGGTCTTCGACCAGGGCGAGGACCGCGGCCGCCCCTACATCGTCATGGAGTACGTGGAGGGGCGCACCCTGCGCCAGGTCATCGCCAACCAGGCACCCTTGTCGCCCGAGAAGGCCCTGTCGTACATCGAGCCCGTCGTGAAGGCGCTCGCCGCCGCCCACGAGGTGGGCCTCGTCCACTGCGACGTGAAGCCGGAGAACGTCATCATCTCGGACCGCGGTGTCGTCAAGGTGGCGGACTTCGGTCTGGCCAAGGCGGTCACCGGCCAGACGGTCACGGCGACGCAGGGGCTGCTCATCGGCACGGTCTCGTACATCCCGCCGGAGCTCGTCACGTCCGGACGAGCCACGTCCCGCTCGGACGTGTACTCCGCGGGTGTCGTCCTCTTCGAGCTGCTGACCGGGCGCAAGCCGCACACCGGCGAGACCCCGATCCAGGTGGCGTACGCCCACGTCCACGCCGACGTCCCGGCGCCCTCCTCGCTCGGGCGGAACCGCGTCGCCATCCCCGACTACGTGGACGCGCTCGTCGCTGCGTGCACCCGCCGCAACCCGGCGGAGCGACCGGTCGACGGGCACGCGATGCACCTGCGCGTGGCCCGCGCGCGCAAGGCGCTGCTGCGGGGCCTGGACGACGACCAGGTGCTCGCCGAGCGCCTCGGCGGCGGTCCCGCAGCCGACGTCGCCGACCCGGTCCCGGCCTCTCCGGTCAGCCCCGTCCGTCCGGACGCCCGCACCATGCCGATCCGCAGCCGCACGCCCACCGAGCCCTCCTCGTGGCGCTTCGTGCCACGCCCGGATGCCAACGGCAAGCGGCTCACGGCCTCGACGCCCGTGTCCCCGGTGGACATCTCGGCCCACGAGGGCAGGCCGTACGACACGGACAGGATCGCCGCCTCCCGTACGTCCCCGGTCCGGCCGTTGGTGCGCGTCTCGCAGGCGAAGGTCCATCGTCGTCGGCGCGGGCTCGTGGCCCTCGTCCTGCTGCTCCTCGTGGGGCTGGCCGGCGGTGGCGGTGCGTACTACTACGTCGCCGAGGCACGGTGGACCACGACGCCCGCACTCGACGCCCTGAGCGAGCAGGACGCGCGCGCCGCGCTCCAGACGGCCGTCCTCGGAGCCGGTGTCGCGCGCGAGTTCTCGGAGACCGTCACCGCGGGGCACGTGATCCGTACGGACCCGACCGGCGGCACCCGGATCCTGCGCGACGGCACGGTCACGATGGTCGTCTCGCTGGGCCCCGAGCGGTTCGACGCACCGACGCTCGTCGGCCTGCCGCGCGCCGACGCGGTGGCCGCGCTCACGACGAGCAACCTGAGCGTGGGGACTGTGACCGATGCGTACGACGAGACCGTCCCCGCCGGCACGGTGCTGTCCTCGTCCGCGGAGCCGGGGACGAAGCTCAAGCGCGGGGCGACCGTCGACTTCGTCGTGTCGAAGGGGCCCAAGCCCATCGACATCGCCTCGTACGTGGGCCAGGCCGCCGACCAGGCGACCAAGAGCCTGCAGGGTGCCGGCTTCGTCGTCACCTCGACCCAGCAGAACTCGTCGACGGTCGCGGCCGGGCTCGTCATCTCGCAGTCGCCGAGCTCGGGCCAGGGCAAGAAGGGCGACGCCGTCGCCCTCGTCGTCTCCAAGGGCCCGGTCATGGTCGCCGTACCGAACGTGCGTGGGAAGTCGAAGGCTGACGCGACGACGGCGCTGACCTCCGCCGGCTTCCAGGTGACGAGCAAGTCGATCGTCTCGGGAGGTCTCGCGTTCGGGATCGCCTACGGGACCGACCCCGGCGCCGGGACGATGGTCGCCCAGGGCTCGACCGTCACCCTCCTGCTCGGCTGAACCCCCGACGTGCCGCAGGGCCGGACCCCCTCCTGGAGGATCCGGCCCTGTCGTCACCAGGACGTGGCTACTCCCCCGGCTGCCGCACGCCGATCGTGAGCAGCAGGTTGGCGTAGAGCCTCTGGTCACCGGTCGCGACGACGCAGAACACGTCGTCCGACTTGGCCTCGGCGTCGAAGTCGAACCTCGGCACCTCGACGAACGGGATGTCCGGCAGTGCGACCCGGTAGCCGTCGTGGGCCGGGATGTGCGACGGCGCGTCAGGACCCGGGACCGGGACCATGATCGCCGCCGCCTCGATCGGTACGGTCTGCTTCAGCACGCCGAGCACGTCGTCGACGGTCAGCAGGCCGGGCGCGAGGTTGAGCGCGACCCTCTCCGCCCGCGGTGACACCCACACCGAGTGCGGGTAGTTCCCGTCGGCGAGGAGGATCTTCGCGCCGTGGCCCGCTGAGGCCAGGACCCGGAGCAGCTCCGGGTGGGTCATCGGTCCGTACAGCACCTCAGAGGTCCTTCAGCACGTCGCCGCAGAGGTGGACCTGCAGGCCCATCGCCTCGAACATCGCAGCCTTCGCGACGAGCGCCTTGTCGGCG
>JACRAA010000277.1 GCA_016213595.1 Actinomycetota bacterium
CCATGACCTTGGCGGCCATCGCGTCGGCGGAGACGCCGTGGGCGAGCTGGACGATGTAGGTCCTGGTGGTCGTGTCCGCGTAGGCGGGGTTCACGGGCAGGCCGGCGAACGCAGCGAGCGTGGCGAGCACGCACAGGACAGTCAGGCGTCGACGTAGGCGCATCGGGGGGCTCCTTGCGTAAGGCACTGCGCACACAGTGGTACAGACCCGCGGGCGGCCGGACGACGAGCACCGGGGGCGGGCCCTCGGAGCGTACCTCAGCGACCGGGCGATGCCCCCGTCATGACAGGTTTCTGAGGCTCACCCTGAGGGTTGAGATCTGGAACGGACGCAGCCGCAGCAGGACGCCCTCGGCCGTCGGCTCGACCTCGGTGAGCGTCTCCGACTCCCCGTCCGTACGTTCCAGCAGGTTCACGACCGTGACCCGGTCATGGTCGAAGCCGAAGCGCAGGTCGGCCGAGGCGCGGGCGCCGCGCGACTCGTACACGCGCACGATCACGTCGCCCGACCGGTCGTCGGCGAGCTTCACGGCGCTGACGACCACGTCAGGGTTCGAGCAGGCGACCACCGGGTCCCAGCCGGCGCCGGCGACGGTACGGACAGGCAGCGCCTTCGCGTACCCCTCGCGGGTCGCGTCGCCGATGTCCCCGACGAGCAGGGAGCACTCGAACGTGTGGCGGCCCTCGTCGGCCAGCGGGTCCGGGTACAGCGGGCCACGGACGAGCGACAGCCGGACGACGGTGGGCAGTGCGCCGCGGGAGTCACCGGTGAGCGGGTGCGAGATGTCGTGCCCGTACGTGCCCTTGTTGACGACGGCGACGCCGTACGAGCCTTCCGCCACGTGGACCCAGCGCTGAGCAGCCGTCTCGAACTTCGCGGCGTCCCAGCTCGTGTTCGCATGGGTGGGGCGGGTCACGTGGCCGAACTGGATCTCGCTGGTCGACGTCGTCGCGTGGAGGTCGAGCGGGAACGCGAGCTTGAGCAGCCGCTCCCGTTCGTGCCAGTCGACCTCCGTGCTGATGTCGATGCGCGGGGAGTCGGGGTCGAGCCGGACGCGCTGCGTCGCTGTGGAGCTGTCGAAGCTGCGCGAAACGACCACCTCGTCGCCCTCGACCGTGATCCCGTCGAGCTCGGTCAGGTCCGTGCGCGTGTGGCGGTAGTACTCGTCGATGTCCCACGCCTCGTACGTGATCGGGAAGTCCGGGTGCAGCTGGAGCAGGTTGGCCTTCGCGCCCGCGGGAACCAGCTCGCGGCCGCTCACCAGGTCCCGGACCGAGCCGATGGTCCCGTCGGCGTCCACGACGACACGGATGAGCCCGTTGTCGAGCACGTACGTGTCGGCCTCGCGCTGTACGGCGACGACGCCCGTCACCTCCGCCGGCCCCGCACCGAACGCCGGCACACCCCCCTGTTCGTGCGGCGCCGCGTTCGCAGCGACGAGTGTTCCCTCCTCGGTGCCGCCCAGAGCGGCCAGCGCCTCGGCGATCACCGTCTCGAGACGCTCGTCGAGCATCTCGTAGGAGCTCTTCGCATCCCGGTAGACCCAGCGGATCGACGAGCCGGGGAGGATGTCGTGGAACTGGTTGAGCAGCGCCTCACGCCACAGCTCGTCGAGCTCCTCGTACGGGTAGGGGGCGCCGGTCAGCAGGGTCGCGGTCGTCGCCCACAGCTCCGCCTCGAAGAGCTGGTGCTCGGTGCGGCGGTTGGCCTGCTTGACCTCTGCGTGGGTGGTGTAGGTGCCGCGGTGGAACTCGAGGTACATCTCGCCCACCCAGACCGGCGCCTGCGGGTACTCGGCCTCGGCCTTGGCGAAGAAGTCGCGCGGCTTCTCGACGACCACCTTCGGCGACCCCTCGAGGTCGGCGACCCGGCGCGCGCGCTCCATCATCTCCCGTGTGGGGCCGCCACCGCCGTCCCCGTGCCCGAAGGCCATGAGCGACCGGTTGGCCGGTCCTGAGTCCTTGAAGTTGCGGGCCGAGAGGGCGAGCTCGGAGCCGAAGAGCTGAGCGTTGTACGTGTCGGACGGCGGGAAGTGGGTGAAGATGCGCGTCCCGTCGATGCCCTCCCAGCGGAACGTGTGGTGCGGGAAGACGTCTGTCGTGTTCCAGCTCATCTTCTGGCTCATGAACCACCGCCCCTCGGCGAGGCGGGCGATCTGGGGCAGCGCGCCGGAGTAGCCGAACGTGTCCGGCAGCCAGACCTCGTTGACCTCGACGCCCAGCTCGTCCGCGAAGAACCGCTTGCCGTATGTGAACTGGCGCACCATCGCCTCGCCGCCGGGCAGGTTCGAGTCGCACTCGACCCACATGCCGCTGACCGGCGCCCAGTTCCCGTCAGCGATCGCCTTCTTGATCCGACGGAACACCTCGGGGTAGTGGTCCCGCATCCACGCGTACTGCTGGACCTGGCTGCAGGCGAACACGAGGTCGGGGTAGTCCTCGGCGAGGGTCGCCACGTTGGAGAACGTCCGGGCGCACTTGCGCATGGTCTCCCGGATCGGCCAGAGCCACGCCGAGTCGATGTGGGCGTGGCCGACCGCGGAGACGATGTGCTCGCCGGCATGAGCCGGGCTGGCGAGCGCGGGAGCCAGCTCGGCACGTGCTGCTGAGGCCGTACCTGCCACGTCGCGGACGTCGAGCACGTCCAGGGCCCTCTCGATGGCGTCCCTCACCTGGGCCCGGCGCGGGCCGACAGGCAGCTCGGCCTGCAGCTCGTCGAGCACGGCCAGGTCGAGGTCGAGGGCGTACACCTCCTTGTCGAGCTGGGCGAGCGCGGCGACCCGGAACGGGTACAAGGGGACGTCCGGCGCGGTGTCCAGGTCGGAGTAGCGGATGTCCGGGTCCTTGTGGAGGGGCGGGTTCGAGGCCGCCTCGAGGAAGACGGTGTACGTCTCGCCGGGCGCCAGGTCGGGCAGTGTCAGGTAGGGGTTCAGCGGGTTGAGCCCCTTGAGCGGCAGGCCGTCCGTGCTCCAGAACAGCCCCTCGGCCTGGAATCCGGGCATGTCGTACGTGAAGCCGAGATCGAGGACGAGCTCCCAGGGGCCGGCCTGCGGGTCGGCGTCGACGGGCATCGTCATGCTGATCCGGAACCACGACGTCCCCCAGCCGCGACCCCACATCGTGCCCACGGCGAACGGTACGAACTCGCCCGAGGTCGCCTCGTCGAAGCCCACGGGCTCACCCGGCAGGTGGTTGACGCTCAGCTCGACCGCCACGCGACGTCCGTACACGTGGGCCTTGATCCGCTCGTGCGTCTTCGCGGTACGGGCGTTCAGGGAGGCGAGGGTCGAGTGCACGGGGTCGATCCAACCAGGCCCCCGGCTGCCACGTCACGGGACGACCGCCGGTTGCGGGCAGTTTCTCCCCGCCCGCGCTCAGAGCGCGGCGGCGACCTCCGTCGCTTGGCGGATCGCCCGTTCCGCGTCGAGCTCGGCTGCGACATCCGCGCCACCCACGAGCGTGACGGGCAGACCCGCGGTGCGCAGGGCCTCGTACAGCTCCCGTTGCGGCTCCTGCCCCGCGCACACGACGACGGTGTCGACCTCGAGCAGGACCGGCTCGCCCTCGACCAGGAGGTGGAGGCCCGCGTCGTCAACCCGCACGTACGTCGCGCCCCGGACCGTCCTCACGCCCCGCTGGACGAGGACGGCACGGCGGATCCAGCCGGTCGTACGGCCTAGGCCCCCACCGACCGGGGACGTGCGTCGCTGGACGAGGTGGACGACCCGGCGACCGGGCCGGGGCTGCGGCGGGACGAGGCCGCCCCGCGCGGCGAACGTGGGGTCGATCCCCCACTGCGCGTAGAAGCCGGCCACCGACTCCTCGTCCGGGCCCGTGGGCTCGGTGAGGAAGTCGGCCATGTCGACGCCGATGCCGCCGGCCCCGATGACCGCCACCCGCTCGCCCACGGCCACGTCGTCGCGCAGCACCTGGTGATACGTCACGACCGACGGGTGGTCGATGCCCGGGATGTCCGGGACCCTCGGCGTGACTCCCGTGGCCAGGACGACGTGGTCGAACCCGGCGAGGTCGTCGGGACGTGCCCGCAGCCCGGTCCGTACCTCGACGGCCAGGTCGGCGAGCACGTTCGCGAAGTAGCGCAGGGTCTGCCCGTAGTCCTCCTTGCCCGGGATCCGGCGCGCCATCCGGAACTGCCCGCCGATCTCGTCGTCGGCCTCGAAGAGGGTCACGGCGTGGCCGCGCCGGGCGGCAGTGGTCGCGGCCGCGAGCCCGGCAGGGCCGGCCCCGACGACAGCGATGCGCCGCGGTGCGCGGGTGAGGGAGATCGTGAGCAGCGTCTCGTGCCCGGCTCTCGGGTTCACGAGACAGGAGCCGACGCGGCCCGCGAACGCATGGTCCAGGCAGGCCTGGTTGCAGGCGATGCACGTGTTGATGCGGTCGGCGCGGCCGGCCGCCGCCTTGCTGAGGAGCTGCGGGTCCGCGAGGAACGGGCGAGCCATGGAGACCAGGTCGGCGTGGCCTGCGGCGAGTACCGCCTCGGCGGCCTCCGGGGTGTTGATCCGGTTCGCGGCGACCAGCGGGAGCGTCACCGCGTCCCGCAGTGCCGCGGTGACGCCCACGAACGCGCCGTGGGGCACGCCTGCCGCGATCGTCGGGACGCGTGACTCGTGCCAGCCGATGCCGGTGCTGATGATCGACGCACCGGCCGACTCGACCGCACGAGCCAGGAGCCGCACCTCGTCGAGGCTCTGCCCGTCCTCGACGAGGTCGAGCATCGAGAGCCGGTACAGGATGAGGAAGTCGCTGCCGACCGCCTCCCGTACGGCTCGTACCACCTCCACGGGCATCCGCATCCGGCGCTCGTACGGCCCGCCCCACTCGTCGGAACGCCTGTTCGTGCGCAGGGCGAGGAACTCGTTGAGCAGGTACCCCTCGGACCCCATGATCTCGACGCCGTCGTAGCCCGCGTCCCGAGCCAGGCGGGCGCAGCGAGCGAAGTCGTCGATGGTGCGACGTATGTCGGCGTCGGTGAGCTCGCGCGGCGTGAACGGGGAGATCCGGGCCTGGAGCGGGCTCGGCGCCACGCAGTCGGGATGGAGCGCGTACCGACCGCCGTGGAGGATCTGCAGGCACACGAGCGCACCCTCGGCATGGACGGCCTCGGTGATGACCAGGTGTCTCTCGGCCTGGGCGGGTGTGGTGAGCGTCGCGCCCGTGGGGTGCAGCCGGCCCTCCGCGTTGGGGGCGATGCCGCCGGTGACGATGAGGCCGGCGTCCGCCGACGCCCGCTCCGCGTAGAAGGTGGCGAGGCGGCCGAACCCGTCGGGTGCCTCCTCGAGGCCGAGGTGCATCGACCCCATGACGACGCGGTTCCGGCACGTGACGAACCCGAGGTCGAGGGGCTCGAACATGTGAGGGTACGGCGTCACCGCGTCATCGTACGGGCGCGCCGGGGCGCCCGGGGGTCGGGATGCGGGACAGGGCTGGCGGAACGTGGCTGCTGCCAGCCTGCCTCCCGTGGCAGAGTGACCCCCATGACTGACGAGACCACCGAGCCCGAGTCGCTCGACACGAAGGAAGCCATGCGGCGCGCGCTCGAGGCCAAGAAGGGCCGCCAGGCGGTCGGCGAGCAGCACGGCGGCGAGAGCAAGGTCGCGGGTGGCCCCCACAAGGCCGCGGCCGGCAAGCGCCAGTTCCGCCGGAAGGCCGGCGGCTAGCCGCCGCCGGCAGGCGGGCGGCTAACGCCACCTGCTCGCGAGAGGACCTGGACGGGTCGGCGAGAGGACCTGTACGGGCTCGCGAGAGAACCTGTACGCGTCGGCGAGAGGACCTGTACGGGCTCGCGAGAGGACAGCACAACCTCGTACCCCACCGATTGCAGCCGCAGCCGGGGTGCGGGAGGATGCGGCGCAGGGCCGAGGAGAGTCGGCCGAGTCCGCCGAGGAGGACCCGTGGCCGAGAAGCCGACCGTTGCGCTGGGCATCGACATCGGTGGCAGCGGCATCAAGGGAGCGCCCGTCGACCTGCTGACCGGCGAGTTCCTGGAGGACCGCTACAAGATCGCCACCCCGGAGCCGTCGACTCCTGAGGCGATGGCTGAGGTGGTGGGGCTGATCGCGAAGAAGTTCCTGCGCTCGCTGCCCGAGGACGCGCCCATCGGCGTGACGATCCCCGGGCTCGTCAAGCGAGGCGTGGTGAGGTCGGCGGCCAACATCGACAAGTCCTGGAAGGGCTTCGACGGCGAGAGCCTGTTCTCGCAGACCTTGGGCCGCCATGTCCACCTCGTCAACGACGCCGACGCCGCTGGGGTGGCGGAGCTCCGGTACGGCGCGGCCAAGGGCAAGGACGGCCTGGTCATCCTCACGACGCTCGGTACCGGTATCGGGATCGGGCTGCTGTACGACGGGGTGCTGATCCCCAACGCCGAGCTGGGCCACATCGAGCTCAACGGGCACGACGCGGAGACGCGAGCCGCGGCCTCGGCGAAGGAGCGGGAGGGCCTCTCGTACGCGGAATGGGCGACCGACCGGCTCCAGCCGTACTACGCCTTCCTCGAGTTCCTCCTCTCCCCCGACCTCTTCGTCGTCGGCGGAGGCGTCAGCCGCAAGGCCGACAAGTTCCTCCCGCTCCTCAGGCTCGAGACGCCGATCATCCCCGCCACCATGCGCAACGCGGCGGGGATCGTGGGAGCTGCCGCCCTGGCGGCCGACTGAGAGCCGACGTCGGAGAGCCGGGGTCCGACCGTTCGTGAGAGCGGATCCTCGGGGATTCGATCGAAATGCCTGTCATTCGAGGGCTCGCGAGGGCTCGGCGCCGCGATTCGATCGAAGTGCATGTTGTGGAGACCCGTGAGGGCCTGAATGACCTGCACTTCGATGGAATTGAGCTCGGCCGGTGCCGGCACTGGCCCCATAACCTGCGTTTCGATGGAATGACGTCTGCTTGCCCCGGGCCGATGGATCCCCAGCACGTCACGACCGGGTCGAATGGGACCCCCAGCTGACAAGGGCTGTGGAACAGTGAGCATGTGTTCGCCGCGCTGGGCCGTGTGACCACGAGGCACCCCTTCCTCGTCATCGCGGTCTGGCTGCTGCTCACTCTCAGCTCGGCTGCGCTCGCGGTCGCGGGGGTGGGAGGCCAGGG
>JACRAA010000278.1 GCA_016213595.1 Actinomycetota bacterium
GGGCCGCTACCTCGGTCACTGAGGCCTCGCCATGTGCGGCGGCATGAGGTGTCCCACGTCGCCCCCGGTTCACCGCCTTCCACAGCCGCCGAACCCAAGGGCAGCACGGAAAAGTCAGGTAAGGCTGGCCTATCTTTCGAGGTCCCGGTATGGCTATGCTCCCCGGCCAGGGGGGCTTGGGGGCTTCCCGGAACACAAGGAGGTGTTCTATGCGCCCACATCGTGCAGTCGTGGTGTGTGCAGCATGGTTGGCGGCCACAACCGCCCTGTTCGTCCAGTCCGGCCCGGTGGCGTACGCCACCTCCGGAGTCACCGTCGTGGCCGCAGGCCTCGACAACCCGCGCGGACTCGCATTCGACCCGCACGGCAACCTGTACATCGCGGAAGCCGGGCACGGTGGCAGCCTGCCGCTTGGCACGGGCCCCGAGGGTGGGGCTCTCTTCGGAGGCCTCAGCGGCGGCATCTCGAAGGTCTTGAGCGCGGACGTCGTCACGGGCGGGCACGCGACCCGGGTCGTGAGCGGCTTCGTCTCCCTGGCCGGTGAGGATGGAACGGCCGCCGAGGGCATGGCTGCCGTCTCCACCCAGGGCAACCGGCTCTACGCCCAGATGGGCGTCAACAGCGCAGAGCTCGGGTCCGTTCCGGGTCTGCCGCAGGCCTTCCATGACGCGGCTGTGGCCCAGCTCGGCACGACGCTCAAGATCTCCGGCAGCAGCTGGACCAGACTCGCCGGCACGGGGAACGCCGACTTCGCCTGGACCGAAGCCCACCAGTCGCTGGGGATGGGACAGTTCCCGGACGCCAACCCGAACGGCATCGAGACCATGGGCAACACGCAGTACGTGGCTGACGCCGGCGCCAACATCATCGCCAAGGTGGACGCCCTCGGCCATGTCAGTACGCTCGCGTTCCTGCCCGTTCCTGCCGGTGCGGTGACCGACGCCGTCCCGACCTGCGTCGCGAAGGCGCCGGACGGCTCGCTGTACGTGGGTGAGCTGCTCGGCGGCTTCTACCAGCCGGGCATGGCCCGCGTCTGGCGGATCGCGGACGGTGTCGCCACCGTCAAGTGGTCAGGGTTCACGACCATCCAAGGCTGCGGCTTCGACCCCGTCGGCAACTTCTACGTGACCGAGCTCAAGCTGTCCGGCCTCGGCCCGGACCCGAGCCCAGTCGGTGCAGTCGTCCGGATCGCCCCGAACGGCACGCGGACGACGTACGGCATGGGACAGCTGTTCCTCCCGTCCGGCTTCGCGTTCCACGACGGGGCCGTGTACGTGTCCAACTGGAGCATCATGCCGGCGCACAACGCCGGTCCGACCGGACAGGTCGTACGGATCCCGGTCAGCTGACCGTTGCTCCTCAGCCCCGCCCCGTCCGGACCCGTGCCGGACGGGGCGGTTCTCTGCTCCGGCAGGGGGGTCAGCACCCGGACGCTCACGGGGTGGCGGGGCTGCGGACGCCCGAGCGGTACGGGCTGGGACCGGTCGGTGAGCCGCGGACTGCGCCTGTACGGTACGGGGCGTGGGAGCTGTGATGATGCCGGGCAAGCCCGTGGCCGATGCCGTGTTCGCCGAGCTCGAGCCACGCGTGGCGGCGCTGCGTGCGGCCGGGTACAACCCCGGGCTCGGGACGATCCTCGTCGGCGGCGACTCGGCGTCCGCCGGGTCCATCCGGATGAAGCAGGAGCGCTCCACCCAGCTCGGGTTCGCCAACCGCCACGTCCATCTCGGCGACGACGCGTCGCAGGCCGACCTGCTTGCCGTGATCCGGGACTACAACACCGACAGCGAGATCGACGCCGTACTCATCCAGCACCCGATCCCCGCCCACCTCGACTACGAGGCGGCCTTGGCAGAGCTCGACCCCGACAAGGACGCTGACGGCGCGCATCCCATGAACATGGGACGGCTAGCGCTGGGGATGCCGGGCCCTCTGCCCTGTACGCCGGCAGGCATCGAGGCGCTCCTCGCGTTCTACGACATCCCGGTCTCCGGGCGCGAGGTCGTGGTGCTCGGTCGGGGGTTCACGTTGGGCCGCCCGCTGTCGATGCTGCTGTCACTCAAGCGACCGACCGCCAACGCGGCCGTGACCGTCGTCCACACCGGCGTGCCCGACTGGGAGCGGTACACGCGGCGCGCGCCCATCGTCGTCGCCGCCGCGGGTGTCCCGGGCATCCTGCAGCCCGAGCACATCTCGCCCGGAGCGGTGGTTGTCGGCGGGGGTGTGCGGTACGAGGGCAAGAAGCTGCTGCCCGACGTGGACGTACGGTGCGAAGAGGTGGCCGGCTGGATCACCCCCCGCGTCGGCGGCGTCGGCCCCACCACAATCGCCATGCTGTTCCGCAACACAGTGGAAGCGGCCGAACGCCGAGCGGGAGCCCGCTGAGCGGCGCCTGCTGAAGCAGACACTGCTCCCCCGAGGCGTACAGGTCCTCTCGCCGACGGGTACAGGTGCTCTCGCGGACGGGTACAGGTGCTCTCGCCGACGGGTACAGGCGGTCTCGTCGACAGCGACACCAGGGGTCGGTCACTGGTGGGAGTGCCTGAGACAGGTACAGGGGACTAGCGTGAGGCCTACATCTCGAGGAGGACCCGATGCGCATCGACGACGTGCGGCCACGGCGACGGCACTCTTCGCCCCTCCCGTCCAGCCTCGTCCCACCCGCCGCCGGACCGCCACGGGCGGCCAGCCACCATTGCGCGACTGACGGTACGACTCCGGCAGGGGTGGCCCGATGAACCTGATCATGCCCATCGCCCACGTGCTCCTCACCCCGGTCGGGCTGGTCCTCCGCGGCCGCCGGACAGGGCTCGAGCACAGCATCGCGACCCGTCCCGAGCTCACCTCGACGGGCCCCGCGACCCTCTCGCTGACCAGCACCTCCTTCCGTCCGGACGGCGAGCTGGCGCTGCGTCACGCGGGCCGCTGGTACGGCGACAACGTCTCGCCACAGCTCGCCTGGACCCGCCCGCCCGTACAGACCGCTGCGCTCCTCCTCGTCGTCGAGGACGTCGACGCGCCCACGAAGGACCCGATCATCCATCTCGCGGCGCTGCTCGACCCCGCGCTGCGCACGGTCTCGGAAGGCGAGCTCAACCGGAGCCGGACGGCCCCGGGTGTGACGCTGCTCGACCCGCGCGGCTACCGGGGCCCGGCGGCGCTTCCCGGCCACGGCGAGCACCGGTACGTCTTCCATCTGTACGCGCTGGACACCCAGCCGGCAGGAGACACGCTGGCGACGGTGATCCAGTCGAGCAAGGGCCACGTCATCGCGCACGGCCAGGTCACCGGTACGTTCCGGGCCTGAAATCCAGGGCTTACTGGGCCAGCGGCAGGGAGACTGCGACGGTGGCGCCGGGCAGGCCGGGCGGGCTCGTACGGAACGTACCCCCCAGGCCGCGCACGAGCTTCTCGACGATCTCCAGGCCCACGCCGGTGTGGCCCACGACCTCGCCGGCCCCCTGCGCGACATGCTCCTGGAACCCGGGGCCTTCGTCGGCAACGACGACCACCGCACCGTCGCCGCTGCGCGACAGCGTCACGCCGAACGCGACTCCCTCGGCGGTATGGGCGAAGACGTTGTCGATGCAGATGTCGATGAGGTCGACCAGGTCGCTGGCAGGCATCTGCACGCGCAGCGGCCCGTCGGGCAGCTCCTGATGGAACGGCCGGCCCTGGTCCTCAGCGAGAGCGCTCCAGAACGCCACGCGCTCGCGGACGACCTCGGTCGCGTCGCAGTCGACGACCAGGTCGTCACGGACGCCACGACGAGCCTCCTTGACAATCGTGTCGACAGCTCGCTGCACCTCGGTGAGGTGGTCGTTCAGGCGCGCGGACAGCTCAGGGTCCTCGACCGCCTCGGCGTCGAGCCGCAGGGCTGTGATGGGCGTCCGGAGGCGGTGGGCCATCTCGCCGATGGCCGCGCGCTCTGCCGCGAGGAGCTCCGTGATGCGGTCGGCGAGGCCGTTGAGGGCTTCCGCCAGCTCCCGGGTCTCGCCAGCGCCTGCGACTTCCGCCCGTGCGCTCAGGTTGCCGCTGCGCAGCTGGTGCGCCACTGAGGCGACGCCCCGCAACGGGCTGCTCATCCGGCGGACGACCACGGACCCTGCCACCACCGAGATGACCGTCAGGCCGATGCCGATGCCGAGGACGGTGAGGGAGGCGGCCCACACCCCCTTGGTGAGATCCGCCGGACTCACCCGAGCGATGACGACGAACGTGCCGAGGTCCTGCACCATGACCGACCGGACGACCACTCCTCCGGACGTGCGGTTCGCCTCCTCGTACGAGGTGCCGGCGCGGCCGCGCACCACGTCACCGTCGTCCAACGCCACGGGCTGTCCGTACACCTGGCCGCTCGGCGTGACGACGCTGGTGGTCGGGTTCGTCCGCCCGGCGAGGTCGGCGAGGAGGTCAGGCAGCCGGGAGTCGTCGTGCAGGCTGGTGATGAGGAGCTCTGCGCTCTGCGCCTCCTGCTGGGCCGCGGCCATCGCACCCACTCGAGCGAAGCCCTGGATCAGCAGCGCCAGGGGGATGACGAACGCCAGGACCACCACTGACGTGGTTGCTGCGACGAGCCAGACGATCTGCCGCCTCACTCGTCATCAGGGTCCGCGAGCCGGACGCCCACCCCTCGCACGCTGTGCAGGTACCGCGGTTCGGCGGCCGTCTCCCCCAGCTTGCGGCGCAGCCAGGAGAGGTGCACGTCGACCGTACGTTCCGCACCGCCGTACGGCTGCTGCCAGACCTCGGCGAGCAGCTCCCTCTTCGTCACGACCTCGCCCGCCCGTGACGCGAGGAGGAACAGCAGGTCGAACTCCTTGCGGGACAGCTCGAGGCGGTCGCCGTTCAAGGACGCCGTACGGGAACGGGGGTCGATGGACAGGCCGGCGACCACGACCGGGCCCTCGCCGCCGGAGGGACGGCTGGCCCGCCGGAGCACCGCCCGGATCCGTGCCTGGACCTGCTCGGTCCCGAACGGCTTCACCACGTAGTCGTCGGCGCCGGCGTCCAGGGCCTTCACCACCGTACGGTCGTCGTCCTGGGCGGTGACGACGATCACAGGCACGTCGCTGACCCCTCGCAGCATCCCGAGCATGCGGAGCCCGTCAACGTCAGGCAGGCCGAGATCGAGAAGGACGACGTCCGGCTGTTCCGACAGGACCAGACGCAGGCCCGTCATCCCGTCGGGCGCGACCGCCACGGCATCGCCCTGGTCCTCCAAGGACCTGCGCAGAGCACGACGGATCGCTGCATCGTCCTCTACGAGGAGGATCCGTGTCATGCCGAGAACCCTAGTGGGATGGAATGACGCGGGATAGCCGCCCCTTCGGCCCACGCGCCCTCGA
>JACRAA010000263.1 GCA_016213595.1 Actinomycetota bacterium
CGCCCGATCTGCGCCGACGCCGGTGTGGTCGTCCTCGTGGACGAGTCGGTCATCGGGATGGGGACCGTGTACTGCGGGGGCGGTACGAGCACGACGACGCTCGAGGTACAGGCCGAGGCCATCCTCGCCGTCGCGGCTGCACCGGTGGTGGCGCCGGTCACGAAGGACTGACATCGCCGTCGGCGGCGGCGCCCCCCTGCCGAGCATGACGTCGCACCCTGAGCTTCGACCTCGCACCCCCAGCATGACGTCGCACCCCCTGCAGAGGGTGCGACGATCCGACAGGGGGTGGGAGGTCGAGCGTCGGGAGTCCCCGCATGATGTCCCTGCGGAGCGTCGGGTGGCGCTCCCGCCTCGGACTAGGTCGAGATGTACGGCGCCAGCGCCGCGACGAGGGCGCCGATGGCCGCGAAGGGGGCGAGCACGCCCAGGACGATCGCTGTCACGCCCAATGCCCTGCCCCGCTTCGTCGCGGTGGCCACGATGCCCATGACCCATCCGGCGAACCCGAGGACGAGGGACCCGTTCAGGAGGACGGACCAGGTTCCGCCGAGCTGCCGCAGGAGTGCCTGCTGCACCTGGGTCTGGCTCGAGAGGTCGACGCTCCCGTCCACGGCCATCGGGCCGACGAGACCGCCGAGCCGCCACATCGCCCAGCTCAGGACGACGCCGCACACCATGACGAGCACCAACGCCGCGGTTCCCAGGACGGGCGAGCGCTTCTCCGTCTGAGCCGGGGTGTAGCCGGGGGCGAGGCCGGCTCCCTGAGCGTAGGGCTGCATCTCCCCGTACGGCCCTGGCTGGTTCGGCTGCTGCTGGGCCGGGAACGAGTACGGCTGTCCCCCCGGCTGCCCGTACGGCTGCGCGGTCGGCTGGGCGTACGGCGGCTGGACCGGCTGCCCGTACGGCTGCTGGACGGGCTGGCCGTACGGCTGCTGGACCGGCTGGCCGTACGGCTGCTGGACCGGCTGTCCGTACGGCGGCGAGTCCGGCTGCCCGTACGGCTGAGTCGGGTAAGGGGACGGCTGGGCGGGCGTGGGACCCCAGGCGTTGCCGGGGGCCTGGTTCTGCGACATGTGGGGCCTCTCGAGGTGTGGCTCGTCCCACTCTGTCACGCGGAGCGTGGACCCGTGCGGTGCTGGGTAGGAGTGGAGTCGTGGATATCCGTTTCCTCCTGTGGCCGCTCGATGCGACGCTAGGCTGACACGGCACTTGGAAGGATCAAAATGGCCGACGTCTCGCCCTCGAACCTCGCCGACCCCACCTGGTGGCGTCGTTCCGTGGTCTACCAGATCTACCCTCGTTCGTTCCGTGACAGCGACGGTGACGGTACGGGCGACCTCACCGGCATGACCCGGTCGCTGAGCTACCTCGCGGCCCTCGGCGTGGACGCCGTCTGGGTGAGCCCCTGGTACCCCTCCCCGCTGGCCGACGGCGGCTACGACGTCTCGGACTACTGCGACATCGACCCGCGCTTCGGCTCGCTCGCCGACGCGGCCCTGTTCGTCGACGAGGCCCACGGTCTCGGGCTGCGCGTCCTCATCGACCTCGTCCCGAACCACGCCTCCAGCGACCACCCCCTGTTCCAGGCCGCCCTCGCCGCACCGCCGGGGTCGCCGGAGCGCGACCTGTTCATCTTCCGCGATGGTCGGGGTCGTGGCGGCGACGAGCCTCCCACCAACTGGGGCTCCATCTTCGGCGGCTCCGCGTGGGAGCGCGTCATCGACGCCCAGGGTCGACCCGAGCAGTGGTACTGCCACATGTTCGCCCCCGAACAGCCCGACTGGAACTGGGAGAACCCCGCGGTCGCAGAGATGTTCGACAAGGTGATCCGGTTCTGGCTCGACCGTGGGATCGACGGGCTCCGCATCGACGTGGCGGACTCGATGGTCAAGGACTCCTCGTTCCCCGACACGCCGCTCAACGAGAAGACGGGCTTCGGCACGGCCGGGAAGTACGCGGGCCATCCGTTCTGGGACCAGCCCGGCGTCGAGCGCATCCACCATCGCTGGCGGGCCATCGCGGACTCGTACGCGTCGACGCCGCTCGGACCGCGCGTCTTCGTCTCCGAGGCGCACATGAACCCTGCCGAGCGACTGGTGAAGTACGTCGCTCCCGGCCGGCTCCATACCACGTTCAACTTCGACCACCTCTGGTGCCAGTGGACCGCGTCCTCCCAGCGCGCGATGATCCAGACGATCCTCCGAGTGCATGCCGAGGTCGGCGCTCCCCCCACCTGGGTCATCGGCAACCACGACACGACGCGCGTCGTCACGCGCTACGGCAAGCCCGAGACCGGGTGGCGCTTCCTCCCCGAGGGCGTGCACCCGGAGGACGAGCGGAAGTTCGCCCAGTACTTCGCGCCGCTCCCCACCGACGTGGCCCTCGGCAGGCAGCGAGCACGGGCCGCTGCACTGCTGGAGCTCGCGCTGCCCGGCGTGCCGTACATCTACCAGGGTGACGAGCTCGGTCTCCCCGAGGTCGAGGACCTTCCGGTCGAGGCCCTGCAGGACCCCACCTGGGAGCGCTCCGGGCACACCATCCGGGGTCGCGACGGCTGCCGCGTGCCGTTGCCCTGGTCCGGCGACGAACCGCCGTACGGCTTCGGGCCGGGAACCGGACAGCCCTGGCTGCCGCAGCCGCCGACCTGGGCGGACCTGAGCGTCGCCGCGCAGACGGGCGACCCAGGCAGCCACCTCGAGCTGTACCGTTCCGCGCTCGCCGAGCGGCACCACAACCCTGCTCTCGGGGACGGGTCACTGACCTGGGACGACACCCCTGGCGAGGTGCTCAGCTTCACCCGCGAGCCCGGTTTCCGGTGCATCGTGAACTTCGGCGACGAGCCCGTACCGCTGCCTGACAACAGTTGGCTGATCCTCGCCTCGGGCGACGTGTCGGCCGGGGTTCCCCGGGACACTGCGGTGTGGTTGTCCCTGTGACCCTCCCCCTCGTTACTCTCCCCTTCGTGACTCTCCCCTTTGCTCCGACCGTCCTCGCCCTCGTCCTCGCGGTGGTCGCCGCGTTCATCGTCGGCGTGTCCAAGACGTCGGTGGGCGGGGTGGCCGTCATCTCGGTGAGCATCTTCGCGCAGCTCATGCCGGCGAAGGAGTCGACGGCTGCCGTGCTCCTGCTGCTCATCTGCGGCGACATCGTCGCGGTCCGGACCTACCACAAGCACGCGGACTGGGGCCTGCTCAAGAAGCTCCTTCCGGCCGTACTGCCTGGGATCGCGCTGGGCGCCCTGTTCGTACGCTTCGTGCCCGACATCGGGCTCAAGAAGTTCATCGGCGTCATCCTCGTCGTGATGCTCGTGCTGCAGCTGTGGAGCCGGCGCAAGCCGCTGTCGGTCGAGGCCAAGCCGATGCATCCGGCAGCGACGATCGGTACGGGCGTGGCTGCGGGCTTCACGACGATGATCGCCAACGCGGCGGGGCCGGTCATGAGCCTGTACCTGCTGGCCGCCCGCGTCGACAAGGTCCGCTTCATCGGTACGGGCGCCTGGTACTTCCTCATCATCAACCTCACCAAGGTGCCGTTCTCCGCCGCGCTGGGCCTGTTCCAGGGAACCGGACGCGCTGCCGACGAGAACGGCAGCTTCGCGGTCGTCGCCAACCTGAAGGCCAGCCCGCGCGAGTGGCTGACGCTGAACGCGGGCTTTC
>JACRAA010000275.1 GCA_016213595.1 Actinomycetota bacterium
GACGACGTACGCCACCACGACCGCGACCACGAGGACCGCGTCACCGATCAGGGCGGACACCCGCCAGAAAGGGACCGCCTGGGGGGACACCCGGTGGGCCGGCTCCCGCAGCGCGGCTGCGTGCACGATCGGCCCCGCCCCCTCGTCGCTCATGCGCCGAGTCTTGCAGGTCCGCGTGCATCGGCGAACTTGTGCAATCCGGCGTTTCGACGGGCCGGCCGGAGAAGTTCTGCAGGTTCGCGCAGTGCACACACCTGACCCTGACCGGGCCTTCCCCTCCGGTCTGGACCGCGGTGTGGTGGAGGGGCCGACACCAATCCAACCGGAAGAAGTGACAGCACCCATGAAGACCACGAGCTCGGCCACGCACTGGGCTTCCGCCACGAGCACACGCGTCCCGAGTCGGGCACCTGCTTCGAGGACAACAACTGGCGTCCGCTGACGCCGTACGATTCGGCGTCGATCATGCACTACCCGCAGTGCAACGGAGCGTCGAGCGACCTCTCCATGACGGAGACCGACCGCCAGGGTGTACGGACCGTCTACGGCTCCTGAGCCGACACGTCCCCTGACCGGGGGGAGGGCCCGACCCGCTGCGATCATCGAGTGGGTCGGGCCCTTGCGCTGGTCGGGCTCGCGTTTCGTCCGGGCGTCCGTCACCGCCGTAGACTCCCCGCCCGTGGCTCTCACCATCGGCATCGTCGGTCTCCCCAACGCGGGCAAGTCGACCCTCTTCAACGCACTGACCAAGAACGACGTCCTCGCGGCGAACTACCCGTTCGCGACGATCGAGCCCAACGTCGGGGTCGTCGGCGTGCCGGACGAGCGCCTCCCGCAGCTGGCGTCGGTCTTCGAGTCGGCCAAGATCCTCCCGGCCACCGTCGAGTTCGTCGACATCGCCGGCATCGTGCGCGGCGCCTCGCAGGGCGAGGGCCTGGGCAACAAGTTCCTCTCCCACATCCGCGAGTCCGCGGCGATCTGCCAGGTGACGCGCGTCTTCCGCGACGAGGACGTCACCCACGTCGACGGCGAGGTCAACCCGGCCAACGACATCTCGACGATCCAGACCGAGCTGATCTTCGCGGACCTCGACACCGTCGATCGTGCGATCGCCCGGCTCGAGAAGGAGTCGCGCAAGGTCAAGGACCTGGTCGCCAACCTCGACGCCGCCCGCGCGGCCAAGGAGGCGCTCGAGGCGGGTACGCCGATCATCGCGACCGACATCGACCGGTCCCTGCTGCGCGAGCTGTCGCTGCTGACGGCCAAGCCGTTCATCTACGTCTTCAACTGCGACGCCGACGAGCTCAACGACGAGGCCCTCAAGGACAAGATGCGCGAGATCATCGCGCCCGCCGAGGCGATCTTCCTCGACGCCAAGTTCGAGGCGGACCTCGCCGAGATGGACGACGACGAGATGGCGCACGAGATGCTCGCCGAGATGGGCATCACCGAGTCCGGCCTCGACCAGCTCGCCCGCGTCGGCTTCGACACCCTCGGCCTCCAGACCTACCTGACCGCCGGCCCCAAGGAGTCGCGGGCCTGGACGATCAGGAAGGGCGCCACCGCCCCCGAGGCCGCCGGCGTCATCCACACCGACTTCCAGAAGGGCTTCATCAAGGCGGAGGTCGTCTCCTTCGCCGACCTGATGTCCGCCGGCACCATGCTCAAGGCCAAGGAGGCCGGCAAGGTGCGCATGGAGGGCAAGGACTACGTGATGGCCGACGGCGACGTGGTGGAGTTCCGCTTCAACGTCTGAGGCGTCAGCCCGGCGATCACGTCGCCCCTCCGGGCGCGATCGATGAGGATGGTCCCCGTGACCACTGAGCGCGTCTTCGGACAGATGCCCGACGGACGGGACGTCCCCCTCCTCACGATCGGCACGGCGCCCGGGCCGGTCGTGGAGGTGCTGGCGCTAGGCGCCACCGTGCACCGTCTCGAGGTGACGGGCGGCGACGGGCAGCGGCGCAACGTCGTCCTCGGCCACCCGGATGGCGCCGAGCGGCTCGCGAGCGGCGACTACATCGGCGGCACGATCGGGCGCTACGCCAACCGCATCGCCGGCGGCCGCTTCGTGCTCGACGGGCGCGAGGTGACCGTCGGCGCCCACGACCGGGGCAACAGCCTGCACGGCGGGCCGGACGGGTTCGACGTACGCCTGTGGGACGTCGTCTCCCACGGCCCCGACGAGGTGGTGCTGTCGCTCACCAGCCCGGACGGCGACCAGGGCTTCCCCGGGACGGTCGAGGTCACGGTCGCCTGTCGCGTCGTGGGCGACTCCGTCTCGGTCGAGATGGTGGCGGCGACCGACGCGACCACCGTGGTCAACCTGACCAACCACTCTTACCTCAACCTCGACGGTGAGGGCGCCGGCACGATCGACGACCACCTGCTGGTCGTCGAGGCCGACGACTACACCCCCGTCGACGCCACCGGCATCCCGCTCGGGGAGCACGCGCCGGTCGACAGCACGCCGTTCGACTTCCGTGAGGCCGCGCCCCTCGGGCCGGCGATCCGTGGCGAGCACCCGCAGGTCGTCGACGCGCGAGGGATCGACCACAACTACGTCGTGCGGGGAGAGGGCCTGCGGCGGGCGGCGGTGCTCGAGTCGCCGCGCACGCGGACCCGCGTCGAGCTGTGGAGCGACCAGCCGGGCCTGCAGGTCTACACCGGCAACTTCCTCGACGGCACCCGTCGCTCGACCGGTGGCGGCCGCTACCGCCAGGGCGACGGGATCGCCCTCGAGCCGCAGCTGTTCCCCGACTCGCCGAATCGCCCGGAGTGGCCGTCAGCGGTCCTGCAGCCGGGGGAGGCGTACCGCTCGAGGATCGAATGGCGCTGCCGAGGCACGGCAATCTGACGCTGGTCCGGGCTGAGAGAGTCCCAGGCCGATCGCCCGACCCGTCGGTCACCCGGTCCGGGCGACGGGCGGCTCAAGCGCGCCAAGATGACATCTGTCGACTTTGAGACAAAAGAATGACGTTCGGCGGCACAACTCCGTACGGTCGCAGGATCACGACGTGACGCACGCCACATCGGATTCCGGGGTCCCCGTGATCGACCCCTGGAGGAACCATGAAGACCCCCGACATCAGGTCCACCGAGACACCCGCGCTGAGGCGCAGCTTCGGGCTCAGCCGACGCCAGCTGGTGGCGGCCTCGACCGGCCTCGCGGCCGCGTCGATGATCGGCCCGCTGAGCTCCCCGGCTGCCGCAGCCGGCAAGGGAGTCCTCATCCCGAGGGGCAAGGTCGGGATCATCCTCTACAGCGTGCGCGACGCCATCGGCCGCGATCCCAACCTCTTCACCGTTCCCTCGCGCTTCAAGGAGGTCTTCGCCGAGCTGGCCAAGATCGGCTACAAGCAGATCGAGTTCGCCGGCTACACGCAGAACGCCAACGCGGAGGGTGGCCGTACGCCCGCCCC
>JACRAA010000264.1 GCA_016213595.1 Actinomycetota bacterium
AGCTCGAGGAGCTCCGCCTCCTTGTGCTTGAGGAGCTCGTCGATGGAGTCCGTGTGCTTCTTCGTGAGCTGGTCGAGCTGCTTCTCGGAGCGCGACGCCTCGTCCTCGGACACCTCGTGGTCCTTGACCTTCTTGTGGACGGTGTCCAGCGCGTGACGACGGGTGTTCCGTACGGCCACGCGTCCTTCCTCGGCCTTCGACCTCGCGAGCTTCGTGTACTCCTTGCGGCGCTCCTCCGTCAGGACGGGCAGCACGACGCGGATGGTGTGCCCGTCGTTGGACGGGTTGACACCGAGGTCGGAGTCCCGGATGGCACGCTCAGCCGCGGGCAGGGAGCCACGGTCGTACGGCGTGATGAGGATGGTGCGCGCCTCGGGCACCTGGAACGAGGCCAGCTGCTGCAGGGGCGTCGCGGTGCCGTAGTAGTCGACCATGATCTTGCTGAACATGGCCGGGTGCGCACGGCCCGTACGGATCGCGGCGAACTCCTCGCGAGCGAACTCGACAGCCGTGTCCATCTTGCGGTCGGCGTCGCGGACGATGTCGGCGGTCACTTCGGTTCCCTTCGGATCGTGTTGCTCGAGATCGTGTTACTAGAGATCGTGTTGCTCGAACGGTACTGCAGCTCAGGCGTGGACGAAGGTGCCGATGGGCTCCCCAGCCACGGCACGCGCGATGTTTCCCGGCTCGTCGAGGTTGAACACGAGCATGGGGAGCTTGTGGTCCCTGGCCAGGCTGATGGCCGTGGCATCGGCCACCTTCAGGTCCTTCGCCAGGTACTCGTCGTACGTCAGGTCGGTGTAGCGCTTGGCGTTCGGTGTGGTGCGCGGGTCGGCGTCGTACACGCCGTCCACCCCCTGCTTCGCCATGAGGATGACCTCGCAGTCGACCTCGAGGGCACGCTGCGCGGCGACGGTGTCCGTCGAGAAGAACGGCATGCCGGACCCGGCGCCGAAGATCACGACCCGGCCCTTCTCCATGTGGCGCTCCGCGCGCCGCGGGATGTACGGCTCGGCGACCTGCCCCATGGCGATGGCTGTCTGCACCCGGGTCTCGACCCCGGCCTTCTCGCAGAAGTCCTGCAGGGCCAGGCAGTTCATCACGGTGCCCAGCATGCCCATGTAGTCCGCACGGGCGCGTTCCATGCCGCGCTGCTGGAGCTCGACGCCCCGGAAGAAGTTGCCGCCGCCGACGACGATGGCGACCTGGGTCCCCTTGCGCACCACCTCGGCGATCTGCGCAGCGATCGCGCTGACGATGTCCGGGTCGACCCCGAGCCGACCGCCGCCGAACGCCTCGCCTGAGAGCTTGAGCAGGACCCTTCTGTACGGCATCGTCCCACTCCTCACGTCGCGGCCCATGCCGCTCTGGTCATGGACGTGCGCCGCTACCCGAGGGGGGCGACGGCGCACGTCACTCTATCGGCCTGTGCCGGTCCGTCAGATCAGGACCCGGCGGCGAACCGTACGAACCGGGTGACCTCGATGCCCTTGTTCTTCAGGAGAGAGCCGACCGTCTGCTTGTCGTCGGAGATCGACGGCTGGTCGAGCAGGCAGTAGTCCTTGTAGAACGCGCCCACGCGACCCTCGACGATGCGTCCGATGGCGCCCTCGGGCTTGCCCTCCTCGCGGGCAGTGGCCTCGGCGATGCGGCTCTCGTTGGCCACGATGTCGGCGGGGACGTCCTCGCGGCTGAGGTACTGCGGCGACATCGACGCGATCTGGAGCGCGATGTTGTGCGCGGCAGCTTCGTCAGCCCCCGTGAACTCCACGAGGACGCCCACCTGGGGCGGGAGGTCCTTGGAGCGCTGGTGGAGGTACGAGTGGGTCGTACCTCCGAAGCGGGCGACGGCCACGAGCTCTATCTTCTCGCCGATCTTCGCCGCGATGCCCGCGACCGCCTCGGCCACGGTCTGACCCGACGGCAGCTGGACGGTCTGAGCCGACTCGAGGGAGTCCGCCTTCGCCTTGTCGACCGCGTTGACGATCTCCTCGGCCAGGGCCACGAACTCGTCGTTCTTGGCGACGAAGTCGGTCTCGGCGCCGAGCTGGATGAGCGACGAGCCGGCGGCCGCCACGATGCCGTTGCTGGCATTGCGGTCGGAACGCTTGGCCAGCTTCGCGGCGCCGGTGATCCGGAGCAGCTCGGCAGCCTTGACGAAGTCGCCGTCGGCCTCGGTGAGAGCCTTCTTGGCGTCCATCATCCCGGCCCCGGTCTGGTCCCGGAGCTTCTTCACATCGGCAGCAGTGATTGCCATGTCAGGTGTACGTCCTCGTGTGGTTCTGGATGGGGGTCAGTTGGTGGGCTCTTCTGCGACGTCGGCGACAGCAGCGTCGTCGGCGACGGGAGCGTCGTCAGCGGCGGGAGCGTCGTCCGCGACAGCCTCGGCGTCGCCGGTGGGCTCGTCGACAGGCTCGGCTGCCGAGGGCTCGGTGACCGGGGCGGCTTCGGTGGCGGGCTCGACGGCGTCAGCTGTGGACTCGCCGGCGTCCGCGGTGGCGGCAGGCTCGGCAGGTGCCTGGTCAGCGGGCACCTCAGCGGCCGCCGTGTCAGCGTTGCCGAGGAGCTCGCGCTCCCACTCCGGCATGGGCTCGGACACAGCCTCCTCACCCGTCTGCGCCACAGCCGAGCGCGACATGAGACCGTCGGCGACGGCGTCAGCGATCACGCGGGTCAGCAGGCCGACCGAGCGGATGGCGTCGTCGTTGCCGGGGATCGGCCAGTCGACCTCGTCGGGGTCGCAGTTGGTGTCGAGGATCCCGATGATCGGGATGTGCAGCTTGCGCGCCTCGTCGACGGCGAGGTGCTCCTTCTTCGTGTCCACGATCCACACCGCCTGGGGGACGCGGCCCATGTCACGGATCCCGCCGAGGGTCTTGGAGAGCTTCTCCTTCTCGCGGCGCAGGCCGAGGAGCTCCTTCTTCGTCAGGCCGGAGGCGGCCACGTCGTCGAAGTTCATCGCCTCCAGCTCACGGAGCTTCTGGATGCGCTTGAGCATGGTCGGGAAGTTGGTGAGCATGCCACCCAGCCAGCGCTGGTTCACGTAGGGCATACCGACGCGGCTCGCCTGCTCGGCGACGGCCTCCTGGGCCTGCTTCTTCGTGCCCACGAAGAGGACCTGGCCACCCTTGCCGACCGTGTCCTTGATGAACGCGTACGCCTGGTCGATGTAGGTGAGCGACTGGTGCAGGTCGATGATGTAGATGCCGTTGCGCTCAGCGAGGATGAACCGCTTCATCTTGGGGTTCCAACGACGGGTCTGGTGCCCGAAGTGGACGCCGCTCTCGAGGAGCTGGCGGGCGGTGACGACGGCCATGGCCGTTCCTTTCGGTGCGAGCGGGGTACTGGCCCGCCGCGAGGTTCACTCGGCACCGAACGGTTCGATGCCGCCTGATGCCGGCGTCCGGTCCCGCCCGGCTGCCCGGGACCCGAGGACCGTGACCCACACGGAGAGGTGAGCCGGCATGCGATAGTCGACCGGCAGGTACCGGTCGCCGGGGGCATTCTATGGGCAGTCGCCCGCTGCGCCCAACTCCAGCCCCCCACCGACGTCGTCGGTTGTCCACAGCCGGGGAGCCTGTCCACAGCACGCAGGTCCCGTGACGGATGGCGACGGCCGCCGCCCATGGTCGGGGCATGAGGACCTCGATCCGGACCGTACTGTCCCTGCTGACCGTCGTGGCGGTCGTGACCACCCCTGCGGTCGCGACCGCGAGGCCCACGCTCCCGACGGCGGTCCGCCCGGTGCCGGGGCTCGTTCTCACGCGCTTCGACCCGTCGGATCCGGTCTGGGCCGCCGGCCACCGCGGGGTCGACCTCGCCGGCAGAGCGGGTGAGACGGTCGTCGCGGCGGCAGACGGGAACGTGAGCTTCGCCGACGTCCTCGCCGGGCGCGGGGTGGTCGTCGTCGACCACGGGACCGTGAGGACGACGTACGAACCCGTCACCGCCACCGTCCAGGTGGGAGAGGCCGTCGGCCGCGGGCGTCCCATCGGTCGTCTGCAGGCGGGACACGGCTCCTGTCCGGCGACGACCTGCCTCCACTGGGGACTGCGTGAGGGCGATGCCTATCTCGACCCGTTGCTCCTCGTCAGTGGAGGAATCCGGCTTCTGCCGGCCTCCGCGACCCCCCGCGCGCTCGAGGGTGCAGCACCTGAACAGGACCTTGCAGCGGTCCATGCGCTCACCAGGCCGGCGGCAGGGCCGGTCAGCTCCCCGTACGGCATGCGGCGGCACCCGTTGACGGGCGTGTGGAAGCTGCATGACGGGACAGACATCGCCGCGGCCTGCGGGAGCTCGATCCGCGCAGCGGGCGCCGGGACTGTTGTCGGCGTCTCCGTGACGAGCGCCTACGGCAACCGGCTGGTGCTCGACCACGGCACGACCTCGTCGGGGCGACTGCTCACCGCGTACAGCCATGCCGGGGGGTTCGCCGTCGCTGTGGGCGACCACGTCTCGGCGAGTCAGGTGATCGGGGCTGTGGGGAGCACGGGGCTGACGACAGGCTGCCACCTTCACCTCCAGGCCTGGCTCGACGGACGCCTGGTCGACCCGATGACCGTGATCTCGTGAGATGGCCGTGATCTCGTGACCGGTATCGCGGATCTCGCCAGCAACCACGGAGCGGCGAGTTGCGCCTTCCCCCTTGGGGACGGACGCTGGCCCGGTGACCAGGCCACGAGACGCGGAGCGATCCGCAGCACGTGCCGTGCGCCCCCGCGAGCACGTGTCCGTGCTCGGGGACGTCATCTCCGCCTACCTCGACCACCTCGCCAACCGGCGCCTGTCGGCCCACACGCTGCGGGCGTACCGCGGCGACCTCGGTGCGCTGGACGCATGGCTCGTCGAGAACGGGCTCCGGTCGGCGGACGAGGTCGACGTGAGGGCGCTGCGCTCGTGGCTGGCCGCGCTCGCGGTCTCGGGCGCCGAACGAACCTCGCTCGCGCGACGGGCCGCGGCGGTACGAGGGTGTTTCGCCTGGGCCCATGAGCAAGGGCTCCTGGCGTCCGACGCGGCCCTGTCACTGCGCTCGCCTCGACCCGCCAAGCGTCTCCCGCAGGTGCTCAGCCAGGCCGAGACGTTCGAGATGCTCCGGTCTGCCATCGCGGTCGCCGCGGAGGACGACTCCGCCCGCGGCGCTCGCGACGTGGCGATCCTTGAGCTGCTGTACGCGACCGGCATCCGGGTCGCAGAGCTGTGCGGACTCGACCTCGGAGCCGTCGACGAGGAGCGCCAGACGGTGAGGGTGCTCGGCAAGGGCGACAAGGAGCGGGTCGTCCCGTTGGGCTCCCCTGCGCTGTCGGCCCTCGAGCGGTGGCGTGCACGTCGGCCGGAGCTCGTGACTCCCCGCTCCGGCAACGCGCTGTTCCTCGGCGAACGCCTCGGCGACCGGATCGACCCAAGGATCGTCCGACGCGTGGTGCACCGGGCCGTCGGACTCGTCGATGGTGCCCCCGACATTGGTCCGCACGGGCTGCGCCACGCCATGGCGACCCACCTGCTCGAGGGCGGCGCCGACCTCCGCACCGTCCAGGAGCTCCTCGGGCACTCCTCCCTCGCGACGACGCAGGTCTACACGCACGTGAGCGGGGAACGGCTCCGGACCGCGTTCGCTCAGGCACACCCCCGAGCCTGACTACGGGGCCGGCCTGTCCATGGCCCTCCGGATGGCCGATCCGTTGCCCTGCGGGCGGCCCGGACGGATACTTCCTGCGTGCAGTACCTGCTGCTCACCCTGGTGCTCGCCATCATCATCACCGCCTCCGTGGTGGCATGGATGAGGATGACGGGCGGCGACGACGGAGTCGCTGAGGCCGAGCTCCTCGACATCAGCGATCCCGTGCTCGCGCTCGCCGCCCGGCAGCGGCAGGTCGACGAGGCCACCACCCGTCACGCTGTCGCGACGATCACAGCCCGCCACATCCCCCTGGTCTCGCTGAGGCGAGGGCCTCGCATCGGTCAGGCGTGGCTGCACTACGCGGACGGGACCGACCTTCTCGCCGAGGAGCGAGTCCTGGGCGCGCTCGGGTTCCTTGCGTTCGACCTGGTCATGCACGGGCCCACATCGAGGATCTCCGTGGCCCCACTCCCCGACGGCTGCTGGGTCACCGTCGGGCGGCGCAACACCCGTCTTCGCCTCATCGGCTCCCACCATCCGGAGGCCCTTCTCGGCACGTGAGCGGAGCGAGTCACTATCCTGTCGCGAGCCGTCTGCGTGGGGCGGCCGCGAGAGGGAGGCCATGAACGTCGAGGAGCTCATGGACGGCGGTCGCGTGCTGCCGATCACACGGTGGGGCGAGCCTGTGATGCACGCCCCGACCAAAGCCGTGACGGTCTTCGACGACGCGCTGGCGGAGCTCGCCCGTGACATGTTCGCCACCATGGCGGCCTCTCAAGGCGTCGGGCTCGCCGCGACCCAGGTGGGACGGGACATGTCGATGTTCGTGTTCAGCTGCCCCGATGACGACGACGTCCTCCACTCGGGCGTCGTCTGCAACCCTGTCGTGACGCTTCCCGAGGGGAAGGACCGCAACCTGGAGGAGGCCGAGGAAGGCTGCCTGTCGTTCCCGGGTGCGTACGAGCTGCTCGCCCGTCCCGACAAGGCCGTCTGCCGCGGCGACGACGTCGAGGGCAACCCGGTGGAGATCATCGGCACGGGCCTGCTGGCCCGCTGCCTCCAGCACGAGACCGACCACCTGTCCGGTGTCGTCTTCGGCGACCGGCTCAACGGCAAGGCGCGCCGCTCGCTGCGCAAGAAGGCCGAGGAGATGGCCTACCGCTACCCCGCCGACTGGCCCGTGTCCCCCAAGCTCCCGTTCGACCCGGAGCAGCACCGCTGACCCTCGGCCGGGATCACTGCCCGGCGGCTGACGGGCGCAGCGCGTAACACGCGACAGCGGCAGCCGCCGCCACGTTGAGGGAGTCGACCCCCGCCGCCATGGGAATGCGGGCCACCGTATCCGCTCCGGCGAGCCACGCGGCGCTCAGCCCCTGTCCC